>NZ_QEWR01000008.1:2500-97338 GCF_003121925.1 Ignatzschineria indica
TAGTCCACATTACTACTTCCTAGCACTATCAATTTTTTTGGCATAACTCATTCCTGTAGATATCGATCAATGATCAACAGAATAAGGAGTTACTCAAAAACCGTCAAGAGAGCAAAAGAGCATCCTATGATATCAATTACTATAACTTTGAGTTATATAGACGTCATAAAAGTCACATCCCTTCCTAATTGCCTTTTCTGCAGCACTATCATATATCTAGATGTAGACCATCATAAATAGAGAAGCTATGAGTAATGATGACGCGACTACAGCAAGACTTTATATACCGAAATTGATATACCGCAAATGGGGCAACATAAGACTTAAAAGGTATCGATATCTTGAGGCTGTCCATTCAAAAGCTTTTGGCACTTTTAGCACAACATCATAAAACAATAAAAGATGGTCCCATTTAACTTTATTATCACTATCTGGAGGATAACAGATGAAAAAGTCGATTTTAGGACTCACCCTGTGCGGTTTACTTGCACTTCCCAGTATCTCTCTATCAGAAGAGCTAACGGGAACACTCAAGAAGATTGATGAAACAGGAACCATTACCCTAGGTCATAGAGAATCTTCTATTCCATACTCCTACTATGATAATCAACAAAATGTCGTCGGCTACTCTCATGAGATTAGTATGAAAATTGTTGAAGGCATTGAGAAGAAACTGGGGAAAAAGATCGATGTCAAACTCGTTCCTATTACTTCACAAAATCGTATTCCACTGATGAAAAATGGAACGATCGATCTAGAATGTGGCTCAACGACACACAACACCGCCCGTGCGCAAGAGGTCGACTTTACCAATACAATCTTTATTATCAATATCCGTATGATTACAGATGTTAATTCGGGTATTGAATCTTTTGAAGAGTTGAAAGACAAGGTTGTCATTACAACAGCAGGAACCACATCTGAGCGGGTATTACGCAATATGAATGCCGAGAAGGGGATGAATATGCGCATCCAAGCAGCAAAAGATCATGGTGATGCTTTTATGATGCTAGCTGATAATCGCGGTGTTGCTTTTGTGATGGATGACTCTCTACTCTATGGAGAGAGAGCAAAGTCACCTCAACCTGATCGCTGGGTCGTTACTGGAGAATCACAAGGGCAGGAAGCTTACGCCTGCATGTTGCGGAAAGGAGATAGTGAGTTTAAGGCCTTAGCAGACCAAGTAATTGCAGATCTTTCTGGCTCTGGGGAGATGGAGCTTATCTACAACAAATGGTTCACTGAGCCCATTCCCCCTCGTAATGCCAACTTGGAATTTCCACTCTCTGAGAGTATGCGAGAGCTCTTTAACAACCCCACGGATAAACCTTATCAGTAGCGTCTTATCACTCTTATGAGATAGCGCATAGACGCGCAGATATTGACAAGGATCTCTAGGAAGAGCGTACCTCTTCTCTAGAGTTTCTCGTCTTTAATAAATCTGATTCTGATTTAGGAGCGTAGCGTTAGTAGACACCTTGAGCAGATACTCTTTCTCTATAGCCCTATTGACTAAGTGCAAGATATCTCTCAAAGCACTCCCCTACTTCGATCGCCCTACTCCTACTCTTACCCTCTTCTCTTAAAAGGTTAATCTATGTTTGGACTAGATTTTTCTATGCTCTTACAAGAAGCCGTCATTAATGAAACATATCTAGACTGGCTTTTAGAAGGTGCGAAATGGACCATTATCTCCTCTAGTAGTAGCTGGATATTAGCGTTAGCGTTAGGAATTATTATTGGAACAATACGAACCCTACCTAGTCGTACACTACGCTTTATTGGGGCAACCTATGTCGAGTGCTTACGAAATGTCCCGCTCATTGTGCAACTCTTCTTTTGGTATTATGTTTGGCCTAACTTAATGCCGGAAACAATCGGTAATTGGATCAAATCTCAAGATCCTTTAGTTCAGATGATGACTGCGGGGATCCTCTGTTTAGGTCTATTTACCTCTGCACGAATTGCAGAACAGGTCCGATCAAGTATCGAATCATTAGCAGGTGGCCAACTCAGAGCTGCTCTTGCCACCGGTTTAACGCTTCCGCAAGCTTATCGTTACGTCATCTTACCCCAAGCACTTAGAATCATCTTGCCGCCGATGACCTCCGAGCTTCTTAATATCTTTAAAAACTCCTCCGTCCTACAGACCATTGGTCTTGCAGAGCTAACCCGACAAGCGGCACAGATCAACGATTATACAGCGAAAGCTTACGAATCATTTTTCCTTGTGACGATTGCATATATCATCATCAATGTCACCTTAATGTTCATTATGAAGTTGATCGAGCGATGGACACAACTTCCCTCACTGAAAGAAGGAGCTTAAAATGGGTCAATTCTCTTTTTCTAGCCTCTTCTCTATTATCGGTGAAAACTATCAGTTTCTACTACAAGGGATGGCTGTTAGCTTACAAATTACCGGCATTGCCATCGTTGTTGGGATTCTTTGGGGGATTGTGCTTGCCGTTTTACGGCTCTACGGTCCTAAACCAATCGCATGGATTGCAACAGGTTATGTCAATCTCTTTCGTTCAATCCCACTCATTATGGTGTTAATGTGGTTCTACCTCGCAATTGGTCCAACTTTACAACAATATTTAGGCTTAGGTAACAGTACGGGAGTACGGCTCTTTTGGGCGATCGTCGCATTTTCTCTATTTGAGGCCGCTTACTATTCTGAGATTATTCGCGCAGGATTTAAGAGTGTACGCCGGCAACAGATGAGCGCAGCCTTAGCTCTCGGGATGACAAAAGGACAAGCGATCTACCATGTCATTTTGCCACAAGCGCTTCGCAATATGATTCCCCTACTTCTAACGCAAGGTATTATTCTTTTTCAGGATACTTCCCTGGTCTATATTATGAGCCTTAATGATTTCTTCAGAACTACAGATATTATCGGCTATAACAATAATGCAAAAATGGAGATGATTCTTTTTGCCGGCTTTATCTACTTTATCATCTGCTTTTCACTATCTTATCTCGTTCGAACCTTACAAAAGAGAAGAGGCACCTTATGATTCAATATCAGAATGTCAGTAAATTTTATGGCAATTTCCAAGTACTGAAAAACTGCTCCACTGAAATTAAAGAGAAAGAGGTTGTGGTCGTTTGTGGGCCTTCTGGTTCTGGAAAATCAACCTTAATTCAATGTGCAAATGGTTTAGAACCTTTTCAAGAGGGGGATATTATTATCAATGGACACTCATTAGCAGATCCTAAAACTAATATTAATAGAGTTCGAGCTGAAGTAGGGATGGTCTTTCAACATTTTGAGCTCTTTCCCAATATGTCTATTGAAAAAAATCTTATGCTTGCACAGATGAAGGTTCTAAAACGTGATAAAGAGAGTGCTCATGCAAAAGCGCTAGGATTATTAGATCGGGTTGGATTAAGTAAACATCTTGGAAAATACCCCACACAACTCTCCGGGGGACAACAGCAGCGCGTCGCTATTGCAAGGGCATTGGCAATGGATCCTGTGGTGATGCTCTTTGATGAACCAACTTCTGCACTCGATCCCGAAATGATTCATGAAGTACTTGCCGTCATGACAGAATTAGCGCAAGAAGGGATGACAATGATGTGTGTTACCCATGAGATGGGATTTGCACGTCAAGTAGCGGATCGAATTATCTTCATCGATGAAGGAGAGATCTATGATGATCTCTCAAAAGAAGCTTTCTTTGAAGGAACACCTAGCGAACGGGCACAAACCTTTTTGAAAAATATTTTCCATAATGACTGATATCCCTTTGATCATCAGTAAAGATTAGAAAAGATCAGAAAACCAAGGAAAATCAAGGAAAATCAGAAAAAGGATGGGAGCTGTCGATCATAGCTCCCATCTTCTTACACTGATTACACTGATTGCACTGATTGCACAGACTAGATAATAGATCAGATAGATTGAGTCTCATAGAGCATCAAATAAAACCTTTTCTGATACTTATTAATCTTCCCCTCTCTTATCACGAGCATCGAGTGACTCGATCTCATCGAGGAGAAAACAAGCAACCTCATGAGGCTCACCACCTCTATCATGATAGACCTTGATCTCCGGCTGAGAGTGATAGCACTTCTCAAATGCTTTAGGACAGCGAGTATGAAATGCACAACCTTGTGGTGGATTCAATGGACTCGGCAATTCACCTGTTAAGGTGATCTTCTCTCGTCGGTTTTGATCATTCAATCTCGGAGTTGCCGATAGAAGCGCTTCAGTATAGGGATGCATAGGATCTGAAAAAAGCGCTTTTTTACTCGCTTTCTCCACCGCTTTACCGAGATACATCACCATCACATCATCGGCAATATGCTCCACAACAGAGAGGTCATGTGAGATAAAGAGGTAAGAGAGCCCCAACTCCTCCTGAAGATCCATCATCAAATTGAGAACTTGTGCTTGAACAGAGACATCGAGTGCTGAGACCGGCTCATCAGCAATCACAATATCGGGATTGAGCATTAAACCTCGCGCAATCGCGATTCTTTGTCGTTGTCCTCCCGAGAACATATGGGGGTAACGATCATAAAACTCAGGACGAAGACCTACTTTTTCCATCATCGCTAAGACCCGCTCTTTCCGCTCTTCCCGACTCAGATCACTATTAATCTTGAGAGGCTCTTCTAAAATCGTGCCGATCTTCTTTCGCGGATTGAGGGAACCATAAGGGTTTTGAAAGATAATCTGAATCTTCTGACGTCGCAAAGCGGCCGTCTCTGGTGCAGAAAGGAGAAGAGAATCTCCTCGATAACGCAACTCACCACTTGTGGGAGGCTCAATCATTGTCAATACTTTTGCCAGAGTCGATTTTCCACAACCTGACTCCCCTACAACCGCTAAAGTCTTCCCCGCTTCGAGTTCAAAAGAGATACCATTTAAAGCTTTAACTTCTCCCCTCTCCCTGAATAATCCTCGGCTAACGCTATAATATTTTGTTAAATTTTCAGCAACTAAAAGTGGCGCTTTCTGCTCTCTATCAACGATTGTCTGACTACTCATAAACTCCTCCTGATAAGGATTCTTCGTCGCTCTCGGACATTGCTATCTGCTTTTTAACCAAAGGAAAATGGCATTTCACAAAACGATCCTCTCTCTGCTGTAAAGGGGGCTCCTGTTGCCGGCAGATCTCTTGACAATAACTACAGCGAGGATTGAGAAGGCAACCTTGAGGCCGATCATAACGCCCCGGCACAACACCAGGTAGTGATTGCAAGCGAGAAGCACCTTGAGAAAACTCCGGCAAAGAACGGAGTAACGCTTCGGTATAAGGATGAAGTGGCGTTTGAAAAAGTTGTGTGGCAGGTGCGATCTCAACAATTTGTCCGGCATACATCACAATAATCTTATCCGCCGATTCCGCAACGAGAGCTAAATCATGGGTAATCAGTAGAAGCGCCATCTGCTGCTCTTTTTGCAATTGAAGCAGAAGAGAGATGATTTGTCCTTGAATCGTGACATCAAGCGCTGTAGTCGGCTCATCTGCAATCAACAATTTAGGATTACAAGCAATGGCGATCGCAATCATCACCCGTTGACTCATTCCCCCCGATAATTGATGAGGATAGAGATTAAAACGATTAGCAGCATCAGGAATCCCCACCAACGTCAATAACTCTAAAGCCCGCGCTTTACGCTCCCTTTTTCTCCCACCTTGATGGACTTTTAAGGTCTCCATAATTTGATACCCCACTGTAAAAGAGGGATTGAGTGAGGTCATCGGGTCTTGGAAGATCATCGCAACATCATCGCCTAAGATCTTTTGTCGCTCCCGCCTTTTCATCTTTTGTAGATCTTTACCATCAAAAGAGAGGGCCTCTGCCGAAACGACGCCGGGAAAATCGATCAATCCCATAATGGCAAGAGAACTTACAGATTTACCGGATCCGGACTCTCCGACAATACCAACCACTTCCCCCTGATCAACGCTATAACTGATTCGGTCAACCGCACGAAAACGATCTCCTTTCTCTCCAAATTCAACCGTTAAGCCTTTTACTTCTAATAATCTCATCTCTGCCCCCTTATACCTTCAACTTTGGATCTAATGCATCTCGCAAACCATCACCCATCAGATTGAAAGCAAGGACGGTTAATAAGATAGCAATTCCAGGGAAAGCGACAACCCACCACGCAGATTGCGCATATTGCAAGACGTCAGAGAGCATCGTCCCCCATTCCGGCGTCGGTGGTTGAGCACCCATTCCTAAGAACCCAAGTGCAGCCATATCTAAGATCGCATTCGAAAAACCTAATGTTGCTTGGACAATAAGCGGTGCTAAACAGTTGGGCAACACATTAATAAACATCTGCCGAAGATGCCCCGCTCCGGAAACTTGAGAGGCAATCACATAATCTTTCTCCATCTCTCCTAAAGCGGTCGCTCTTGTAAGTCTTATATAGTGAGGTAGCGCCACAAAAGCGAGGGCAATAGAAGCATTAACAATCGATGGACCAAAGATAGCCACTAGAACAAGTGCTAAAAGAAGACTCGGTAATGCCAACATAATATCGACAATACGCATAATAATCGCTTCCACAACGCCGCCAAAATAACCGGCAAGAAGCCCTAAAGAGATACCTAACAGTAGCGAAAGAAGAACTACGACAACGCCAACTAATAATGAGAGACGCGCACCAAAGATCAATCGGCTTAAAAT
Source organism: Ignatzschineria indica (assembly GCF_003121925.1). Taxonomy (NCBI): domain Bacteria; kingdom Pseudomonadati; phylum Pseudomonadota; class Gammaproteobacteria; order Cardiobacteriales; family Ignatzschineriaceae; genus Ignatzschineria; species Ignatzschineria indica. Next base: position 9,164 of record NZ_QEWR01000008.1, read on the forward strand.
ATCGCGTCCAACATCATCCGTTCCTAAGATAAACTGCCAAGAACCTCCCTCCATCCAGACAGGTGGCTTTAGGAAAGAGCCCCGAAACTGTTCTGTCGGATCATGAGGTGCAATATATTGGGCAAAAATAGCGACAAAAATAATAAAAAGGATAAAGATCAGCCCTAGCAATGCACCTCTATTTCGACTGAAGTAGAACCAAAATTGACGAAGGGGTGTCTCTGGTTTACGTGCTAGAAGTAGCGCTTCTGCGGGCGGACGATCTGCCTCTAAAGTTGCTTCACCCTCTTCTAAAATGACATTTAAATCTCGATCATGATGTTTAGCCATCTTACTCTCCTTATTGATGTCTAATGCGAGGATTAACAACGCCATAGAGTAGATCAACAATAAAGTTGACCAAAATAATGAGCGAAGCAACGAGGAGAACACCACCTTGAACAACAGGATAATCACGCCGCTGTAGTGATTCGATCAGCCAGCGACCAACTCCCGGCCAAGAGAAGATTGTCTCTGTTAAAATCGCACCACCCAACATTGTTCCCACCTGTAATCCAATCACCGTAACAACGGGAATGAGTGCATTTCGCAAGGCGTGAATCAAAATAATCCGCATCCGTCCTAAACCTTTCGCTCTGGCAGTTAAGATATAATCTTCACTCAAAACTTCGAGCATCGATGAACGGGTCATCCGAACAATCACAGCTAATGGGATCGTTCCAAGAACAATCGCAGGAAGAATCATATGGTGTAATGCGTCCCAAAAATCCCCCTCTTCTCCAAAAAAGAAGGTGTCGATCAACATAAAGCCGGTCAACGGATCACTATCATCAAGAAAGACCATATCGCTAATTCGTCCTGAAACCGGCGTTAGATCGAGATTGACAGAGACCAACATAATCAACATCATCCCCCACCAGAAAATCGGCATTGAATAACCGGTCAAAGAGAGTCCTACAGCGGTATGATCGAAGATCGATCCTCGCTTCACAGCGGCTATTACACCGACAGGAATTCCCACAACAACCGCAAAAATCATCGCACAAGTTGCAAGCTCTAACGTTGCTTTAAAGCGCGGCACAAATTCAGACCAGACAGCTCGCTGAGTCACAAGAGAGTTCCCTAAATCTCCATGAAAGAGACCTTTAAGATAGCTCCAATATTGCACAATATAGGGTTGATCATAACCAAATTGCGCTCGCAATTCCGCATAACGCTCCGGCGTAATCCCCCGCTCTCCGGCAAAGAGTAGGATCGGATCCCCCGGTATAAGATGGATAAAGATAAAGGTTAATAGTGTAATACCGATAAAGGTAGGGATAATCATTCCCAATCGGCGAAAGAAAAATTGAATCATGTTGCATCCTATCTCTGGAAAAGATTGAGGAAATGCGATAGCGATTCATCAGTTAACCCAAGACGCCTAGAGCACCATCCTTATTGATTGAGTGATCTAGCTCACTAATATTAACTAGTGGATTTAACTAGTGGGTTTAACTAGAGGATTAGCTAGCAGGCTAGTCGCACTCATCAAGATAGAGATAAAAAGGAGCGCTTAGGTTAAAACCCATAGCGCTCCTACCTCTATACTTATTTAAGGATTAGGTCGCCAATATAAAATCTTCAGTGATGAAGATCCCTCTTTAAAAGAGATTGATAAGAGGAACCAAAATTAAGCTATCGCAACGCTATCTAAATTTAATCCTCAATATCAACTTGGTTGAAGTTGTGCGTTCCTAATGGATCGATAACATAATTGACCACCTCTTTTCTCACCGGCATATAGACCGTAGAGTGGGCAATATTGAGCACCGGCTGTTCACGATGTTGGATCTCTTGTGCTTTCTTATAGAGTGCAACACGCTGATCATGATCAGTTGCTGCTTTTGCTTCTGCTAAGATGCCATCAAACTCACTATTACACCAATTAGAGTAGTTAGAGCCCGCTTCTGCAGCCACACAACTTAAAAGAACAGCAAAGAAGTTATCTGGATCTCCATTATCTCCTGTCCAACCCATTAGTGCTGTATCATGCTCACCATTACGAAGACGCGTTAAGTACTCACCCCACTCATAGGTGACGATATTAGCTTTAACACCGATCTTCTCCCAATCTGATTGAACCATCTCTGCCATTCTTCGAGCATTGGGATTATAAGGGCGCTGTACGGGCATCGCCCAGAGAGAGACTTCAAAACCTTCTGGAACACCCGCTTCTGCAAGTAGGGCTTTTGCAGCCTCTGGATCATACTCATAATCGACAATCTCATCGTTATAACCCCACATCGTTGGCGGAATAAAGTTCTTCGCCGCCTCTCCATTACCTTGGAAAATCGCATCGATAATATCGGCTTTATTAACCGCCATACTCAATGCTTTTCGTACTTCTAATTTATCTAATGGAGGCTTTTCCATATTGAAGGCAAGATAGCCGATATTGAGTCCTGTCAACTCCTTCACATCGATATCAGGATTCGCACGCATCTTCTCTAAATCAGCAAGGTTAGGATAAGGCATCACATGACACTCACCCTTTTGCAATTTGGCAAAACGGACCGAGGCATCTGGTGTAATAGAGAAGATCAGGCGATCTAATTTTGCCGGCTCACCAAAATAATCCTTAAATTTAGTAAAGAGAATCCGAGAATCTTGCTCATAAGCTCTCAATTGGAAAGGACCGGTTCCGATCGGTTTAAGATCAATCTCTTCTGGCTTACCTTTTTCTAAGAGTACTTCACCATATTCAGCAGAGAGAATAGAGGCAAACGCCATCGCTAAGTTCGCTAAAAAGGGGGATTCTGGCGAGGTTAAAGTGATCTTGACAGTGTGATCATCGATCTTTTCTACAGATTCGATCAACTCAGGGAATCCCATCGATTCAAAGTACTCAAACTGTCGGCTCGAGATATTGTGATAAGGATGGTCGGGATTCATCTGTCTCTCAAAGGTAAAGATCACATCATCGGCATTAAAATCTCGCGTCGGTTTAAATGCTTTATTACTATGAAATTTAACCCCTTTTCGGAGATGGAAAGTGTACTCTTTACCATCTTCGCTCACCTCCCACGACTCCGCTAACCCAGGCTCAAGCTCTGTAGTGCCCAATGTAAATTCGGTTAAACGGTTATAAAGAGGGATACCACTTGCATCAAAAGTTGTCCCTGATGATGCTAATTGTGGGTTAAAAGTCTCTGGAGAGGCCTCTGAACAGTAGACTAATGTCGATGCTTGTGCCGCTCCCAAAAGTAATGCACTACTGACAGCAGCAGTTGCTATAGCACTCTTTACCCCTAATGAGAGGCGTGTTAATAGATATTTCTTCCTCATGCTTTCTCCTTTATTGATAGTAGCGAGCTCATCACTCTGCCGCTATCGTTTCTCCTGGTTAGTATGACACCCTATTTCGGCATCTTATTTATAGTTATTATTTTTAAAAAAATGTAATGCTCTATTTATAACGTTTTTCTCTGTAACGTTTTTATCTGTAACTCTTTCATAATTACTCTCTTTCTTCTTAAAATGCAAGCAGAGAACTATTGGTTCAAGCTCTACCCCCAAAAAGAGATAACCCATAAAGAGAGGGGATTATTGGGTTCTAAAAGAAGTTTGATCGCCATGGCAACACTCATCACAATCAGAAGAGGACGAATCACCCTCCCCCCATACTTAACAGCAAATAACGCTCCCAATTGCGCACCGATAAAAGCCCCTAGCGCCATCAGTAGCCCTAATAGAACCTGCATCTCTCCTGAGAATGCAAAGATAAGGAGTGAACCGATATTAGAGGCGAAATTAGCAAGTTTTGTCTCGGCGATTGCATTGACTAATGTCGAGCCTAGGAGCAATACAAAAGCGACCATAAAGAAGGATCCTGTTCCAGGACCAAAGATTCCATCATAAAATCCAATCAAGGGAACGATCGTTAAGAGAAAGAGCGTTCTTGAGATCTTTGCTCTTCGCTCACGCCCATCTAAATTGGGGGAGAAGAGAAAGTAGATCGCTACAGAAAGTAGCAGTAATGGAACGATGATCTGCAAAAAAGTTGCCGGCAATCGTGTTGCTAAAAGCGCACCTATCATGCCACCGGTCACAGCCAGAAAGAAGACCCACTTAGAGTGATGCCACTGAATTAAACCTTGACGAAAAAAGGCAAATGTTGCCGAAAAGGAGCCGGCAGATGATTGTAATTTATTGGTCGCCAATGCTTGTACCGGCGATAAGCCTGCTAATAGTAGTGCCGGTAATGTAATTAGACCACCTCCACCGGCAATTGCATCGATAAATCCTGCGACCATAGCCACTAACATTAAAATCAGGAATAGCTCTCCTGCCATATGCTCCTCTCTTTTATCTTTTATAAGTTGTTTGATTGATAATTAACTGGTTACTAACTAGATTGTTAACCGATACTTAATTGATATTTGATTGATATTGAATCGATACTTTAACAATCTCTTCTCCAATGCCCTCTGCATGCCCCTACAAAAGTCAGAAGCAAAGCAAGAACGATCGAGCCTTTTCAAGAGTAGTGCCATAATAACCATAATAGATACTGTAATATTAAAGATTAAGAGAAAGACTCATAGAAAATAATGAACTATTAGAGCGAGATTCTCAGCAGTGTATCAAACCCCTGATATCTCTGATGATAAAAATGGATTCCACTAAAGAGAAGAAGTTATTGAGTGGGGAAAACCGATAAAACAGCAGTAATAATGAATGATGCATACTGCGATATCTTTAAAACCGATTCAAAATTGGAGCTATAGTTTCTCTACTCTATTTTTATCGCTTATAATTGCTCTCCTTCAGCCCTTCTCTTCAATCACTTCTACAAAATTAAGATAGGTAAACGTCGATTATGAAACCATTCCCCTCACATTTCGATCTCATCATTGTCGGTGCTGGCGCTGCCGGAATGATGGCTGCAAGTTATGCCGGTAAAGCGGGACTCTCTGTCCTTCTTTTAGATCATGCCACAAAGATTGGGGAGAAGATTCGTATCGCCGGAGGCGGCTTTTGTAATTTTACTAATACCCATATCGATGGCTTCGATGCCGCCCCCTATTATGTTTCAGAAAATCCTAAGTTTGTGCGCTATGCGCTCTCTAACTTTACTGCCCAAGATTTTATTGCGCTTGTTGAACGCTATCAGATCCCTTATACCGAAAAGCATCGAGGACAACTCTTCTGTGATCGTGAACTAGGGGCCTCCTCAAAAGATATTATCAATATGCTTCTTAATGAGTGTAAAGAAGCAGCGGTTGAACTACGAAAAGGATGCCGAGTGGATACTATTACAAAATCAGCTGACAGGTTCCAAGTAGAGAGCTCAGAAGGCTTATTGACAGCATCCTCCATCATTATTGCAACAGGAGGGCTAGCGATTCCTAAAATAGGCGCTACCGATTTTGGCTATCGCATTGCAAAATCGTTCGGGCACGCTATTATTCCAACACGCCCAGCACTAGTAGCGCTCCATTTTGATTTTTGGGAAGCTGAAGGCTATACCACGCTTGCCGGCATCTCAATGCCTGTTGAGATCTCCACACAATCGGGGAAAAGAGCGAAAGATCGTATCACCTTTGATGAAGATCTTCTCTTTCGCCATAAAGGTCTCTCTGGACCTGCCATTTTACAGATCTCAAGCTATCTTCATCCTGGTGGCTCAATAACTATCAACTTTGCACCCGGTATCGATCTTACTCAAGCGTTGTTAGATCTTAAACAGCGTGCTAAATATCAACTAGAACGCGCCATCACTGAATTGATTCCAACATTACCTAAGCGGTTTATTCAATTTTGGTTACAAAGAGCACCCTTCCAAAGCTATCTAACAACCCCACTTCCTGAAATTCCCCATAAAATTTTAGAAACCTTGGGGGTATCGCTCAATGCATGGTCTATTACACCTAGTGGCACCGATGGACACAAAACGGCAGAAGCAACTAGAGGAGGCGTCAATACCAAAGAACTTAACCCTAAAAGTATGGAGAGCCGATTAGTGGAGAACCTCTACTTTATAGGTGAAGTTGTTGATGTTGTCGGTTGGCTCGGAGGTTATAATTTTCAATGGGCGTGGGGCTCAGCCGTCTGTGCGGCAACTGCCATTGCAAAAAAGCAGTCCCAATAAATATTTTTAGAACTCTTAATACAAAAATTTTCGCCTCTTCGATAGCTTTCAATCACTATTTTTTTTCATATGCTTATAATAGAGCCTATTAGAGAATCTCTTTTCGATCTTTACAGAGATCAAAGATATTCACTGTTTTAAAAAGTAGCATCACTGAGCGCTACAATGTATCAATTAATCATCAAAAGGCCTTATGTCTTATAACAGTACAAATAGCCCAAAAATCGGGCAGATGAATCGTTTAACTATCATCGAAAAGAATAAATTAGGATTGATCTTAGAGGGTGATGTTCTTCTACCACACCGAGATATCCCCAAAGACCAACCTACTCAGGTGGGTAAATGGCTCGACCTTTTTGTCTATCTTGATAATCATGGCCACGCTATTGCCACCCCCCAAAAACCTTATACCACTGTTGGGCGCTTTGCAGACCTTCAAGTGGTCGAGATCAACGATATCGGTATTTTCCTCGACTGGGGATTACCTAAAGATCTACTGCTCCCTTTTAGCGAGGAAGTTGGCACCGTTCATGCCGGAGATTTTGTCATTGTCTACACCTATATTGATGAGGTATCTGGCCGTATCACCGCAAGTATGAAACTTGAGAAATTTTTAGATCAAAAACCCCATCATTATGAGGTTGGGAATCCTGTCGCGCTGCTTGTAGAAAGCATGACTGATTTAGGGGTAAAGGTAATTGTCGATCACACATTTTGGGGCTTAATCTACCATAGCGATGTGAAGAGCGACCTTGAAATTGGCGATGAGATTGAGGGCTTTGTAAAACATATCCGAGAAGATGGGAAGCTCGATATTGCAGAACAGGCTATTATCAATACACCTGAGGCGCGAGAATCTTTAGAAGAGATGATTATGCGGAGATTAAGTGAGTATGGTGGAACCTTACCGATTAGTGATAAGAGTTCACCGGATGAAATCCATAAAATTTTAGGGGTCAGTAAATCAGCCTTTAAACGCGCATTAGGGGCGCTCTATAGAGAGCGAAAAATCATTATCAAGCCTGATGTTGTTATCAAAAGAATCTAAAAGTGATTCCCATAATGACCATAGATCGGCATCATTGATGCCGAATCTTCTCACTACTTGCTATGTTGCTATGTTGCTCTGTTGCTATGTTGCTCTGTTGCTCTGTTGCTGTTGATCAGTTTAGCGCGCCCTACTCTATTCAAGATAGAGTCTTCCCATAAGATAAAGCTATCTTGTAAGATCTCTACAGATACTTACTTGATGATGGCATCACTCGAAAATAAGCATCTTTTTGAGTCTGCATCTCAAAATCGTTATGCTGCCAACACTCAAGTCCTTCTAACCCCGGAATATCCTTTGCACAAAATTGAGGATCGAAACCTAACTTTTTCTGTTCCACATAATGTTCCCATAGTGCAACGACAATATGTCGTAAAGAGAAGATCACTGAACAGTTGATCACCACTAATGATGAGACCAAGATCATCGTAATCGCTATCAAAACCTCCATATCGATAAAGTAACTACTTAAGATCACAATAATAAAGAGAAACTTATAGAAATACTCCACCCATTTACAATCTCTGAAATAGAGAAAATTAACTAATCCATAATAGAAGCCACTGATAATCGAAGTTAAGGCAAAAAGGATTAAAATAAAAGAGAAGATATAAGGGACAAAAGGACCCAAAGTAAGTCCTAATGATGCCTGCATCAGAAGAATCCCATTCGCTACGTGGGGATTATAGAGGCCTGAAGAGAGAATAATAAAAGCGGATAAACCTCCAATTACAAAGCTATCGATAAATACCCCAAAGCTCTGCAGTAATCCCTGTTTAACAGGATGACTCGTATGTGCTGCCGCTGCTGCTGATGCGGAACCACCTAATCCAGCCTCATGGGAGATCGAGCCATTCTTAATTCCTTCAACGATGGCGATACCAATGCCACCACTTATGATCTCCTCTAGACCAAAAGCACTCTTAAAAATCGATCCTAAAAATGCCGGAATCGCCTGGAGATTGAAGAAAACTACCACGAGCAATATCACAAGATAGATAAAGAGCGCACTAGATACTATTACGGTTGAAATATGGGCTAACCAACGAACATTTCCAACGATAGCTACTAAAATAATAATAGAGATGGCACCTAAAATCTTACTACTTGTTGTCTCGCTATAAGTGGTATGAACTAATGAGACTAAGATATTAGTATGAACTCCATTAAATATGACGATAAAGAGGGCGATAAAAATAACAGCATAGAGAGCGCCTACTTTAGGCATCCTTGCGCCTCTACGAATATAGTAAGCAGGACCGCCTCGATAGAGTCCTTTCTCCTTACATTTATAGAGCTGTGCTAAAACCGCTTCCGAAAAGGCTAAAAACATTCCTAAAAATGCAAAAAGCCACATCCAAAAGAGCGCTCCTGGGCCCCCCATACTAATAGCCAATGAGACTCCGACAATATTACCGATACCAATCCGATTTCCCATACTTAACGAAAAGGATTGAAAAGGGGTAATACCGCTATTATTTTTCCGTTTTTCAAATAAGAGATATTTCATCTCCTTAAAGTAATGAAAACGAAAGAGCCCAATACGATAGGCAAAATAGAGCGAAACAGAGAGATAGAGAGGGATTAGTAGACCAAACCAGATATGGGCATTTAATAAAAAGTCGAGTTGCTCTTTAAACATTCTCCCCCCAATGCCCTTCTTATAACTATCAGATATTAGGATCTATAATAAATAAAAATATGTAAATTTTTATAAATGTCGCTTTTTTATTTTTATAGAAGATCTATTGCTTTAACTTTACTTCCACCCTCTTTTTCGGCGCTACATCGATCGTTGCCGCAACAGGACAGTGGCTCTCCACATGCGCTATAACCTCATCAATCATCGTCTGGTTTGCAGAAGAAGTGAGGTGGTAGATCGTTCGTATCTCACTAAACCCAATAGGAACTGTGGGGTCCCCCATGTAACCTGCTGAATCAAAATCTCCCTCAACTTCAATAGAACAAGCATCATAGGGAAGTTTTCTCTGAGCTGCATAGGCTTTAAAGACCATTGTCTTACAAGCACCTAAAGCTCCTAGAAGGAGCTCTACCGGCGTCATGCCCTCATTATCACCATAAGGTTTGGGCTCATCGGCAATAACAAGATGCTCACGCGCCCCAATTTCAACCTGATAATTCTCTCTAACTTGGCAACTGACTCGATAAATTTTTGCACTCTTTCGCGCCATAATAATCTCCTCTATTTTCAATCATCTAGATAACTATCTCCATCACTGCTCTCCCCTCTCTATTAAACCTAGCGATTCCTTAAATCTATATAAATCTATAAAATATATAATATATAAAGTTCATTGAATCTAACGAGTCTATGAAAGAGTGATTGAGATCGCCGACATCGTAATGTAGAAACTACGATTATAACGGCTTTACCTAAAAGTGACAGAATTCTCCCTCAATCCTCAACACCCAAATCTCTATTAATTGACGCATCTTTACGCAGAAGTAAGCTACAATAAAAAATAATGCATTAATGACATCATTCTAGGGAGATTTAATAATGGAGCAACAGCCATTTCACTCTTCACGCCGACAATTTCTACAGATCAGCTCTCTGCTGGCGATTGGTATCGTTACAAATCCTATCGCACAGGCACTCATCACTACCGACACTAAAGAAACGGCATATAGTTCTCGTTTTAATAACCGAGTCAATCGAGTCAATCAAGAAGAGATCCGCTCGCTCGATTTCGATTCTCACCTCTTTCCTCTACGCAATTATCGGTTAAAGTCTGGCCCCATCCCAATGACCCCTTCTCTCTTTTAGTTTACCCATTCAATCATGGGGAATGATAATCAGCAGTAAAATCAATAAAAACGGATGGGAAAGCAGTGCAAAACTAATAACAACCAGTGATGAGTAATGACGATTAATGATGAAACAATTAACGATGACTAATGGATAGTTGATACAAAAAGGCTGATAGAGAACTCTCTACCAGCCTTTATTCTTTTCTACTAAAATCAAGATTCTGATCAACCTGATCTCATTTCAGTCACAGATTGATTACGCGATCTCATTAGAGAACTTCAATTTCAGCATCAATCACATCCATATTGAGATCACCATCGATGATGACACTATCTCCCGCTTTAAACTCACCACGTAAGAATGCTTTTGCTAAAGGGTTCTCTAAATGAGTTTGGATCGCACGTTTCAAAGGTCTTGCACCGAAAACAGGATCGTAACCAATCTCCCCTAATTTATCGAGTCCTTCCTCTGTAACACTTAACATCACATCATGCTCAAGGAGACGTTTAACCACACGATTCACCTGTAATTTCGCAATCTCACGAATATGCTCTTTACCAAGTGGGTGGAAGACAACAATATCATCAATACGGTTGATAAACTCCGGACGGAAATGTTGACCTACAACCTCCATCACTGATTCACGCATAGCGAGATATTGATCCTTCTCACTTAAATCACTCAAACGAGCGGCCTGCTCTTGAATCAAGTGTGAACCTAAGTTCGAAGTCATGATAATGACCGTATTTTTGAAATCTACCGTACGGCCTTGACCATCTGTTAAGCGACCATCATCTAATACTTGTAACAAGATATTGAAGACATCGGGATGCGCTTTTTCAACCTCATCAAGCAAAATCACTGAATAGGGGCGACGACGAACCGCCTCCGTTAAGTAACCGCCCTCTTCATAGCCAACATATCCTGGAGGCGCACCAATCAAACGTGCAACTGAATGTTTCTCCATAAATTCAGACATATCTAAACGGAGCATTGCATTCTCATCATCAAAGAGGAAGGTTGCCAATGTCTTTGTCAACTCTGTCTTACCAACCCCGGTAGGACCTAAGAAGAGGAAGGAACCGATTGGACGATTAGGATCAGACAATCCCGCACGAGAGCGTCGAACGGCATCTGATACCGCAGTAATCGCCTCTTTCTGGCCAATCACATTTTCACCGAGCACCTCTTCCATACGAAGTAGTTTCTCACGCTCCCCTTCCATCATGCGGCTGACAGGGATCCCGGTCCATTTAGAGACAACATCCGCAATCTCATTCGCTGTCACTTTTGTTCTAACTAATCGATGCTCACGCTCTTCATGATTTTCCGCTTCTTGTGACTCTTTCAATTGACGCTCAAGCTCAGGAATCTTGCCATATTGGAGCTCACTCATCTTCGCAAGATCACCACTACGTTTCGCCGCTTCAAGCTCAATACGCGCCTGATCAAGATCCTCTTTCAGAGAGGTTGCACCCTGCATAAGGCTCTTTTCGATCTTCCAAACCTCTTCAAGATCTGCATACTCTTTCTCAAGTTTAGAGAGTTCAGCTTCCAGTGTCTCAAGACGTTTTTTCGATGCATCATCGGTCTCTTTCTTAATCGCTTCACGTTCAATTTTTAATTGAATAATACGACGATCAAGTTTATCCATCGCTTCAGGTTTTGAATCGATCTCCATCCGAATTTGGCTTCCTGCCTCATCGATCAAATCGATCGCCTTATCAGGTAATTGTCGATCGGTAATATAACGATGTGATAAGGTTGCTGCGGCAACAATCGCCGGGTCAGTAATTTCGACCCCGTGATGGATCTCATAACGCTCTTTTAATCCACGCAAAATCGCAATCGTATCTTCTACCGTAGGCTCTTCTACTAATACCTGTTGGAAACGACGCTCAAGAGCCGCATCTTTTTCAATATACTCACGATACTCATTAAGCGTTGTCGCACCGATACAGTGAAGTTCTCCACGAGAAAGTGCAGGTTTAAGTAAATTACCGGCATCCATAGCACCATCTGTTTTTCCGGCACCCACCATCATATGAATCTCATCGATAAAGAGAATCACTTGACCTTCTGCCTTCTCAAGCTCTCCTAATACGGCTTTAAGACGCTCTTCAAATTCACCACGGAATTTTGCACCGGCGATTAATGCACCAAGATCTAAGGATAAAACTCGTTTACCTTTCAATCCTTCCGGCACTTCCCCATTAACAATGCGTTGAGCAAGTCCTTCTACAATCGCCGTTTTACCCACACCGGGCTCCCCAATCAATACGGGATTATTTTTAGTACGGCGTGACAAAACTTGAATCGCGCGTCGAATCTCATCATCTCGTCCAATCACAGGATCGAGTTTACCAAGCTCCGCACGCTCAGTTAAATCAACAGTATATTTACTAAGTGCTTCACGCTTCTCTTCTGCATTAGGGTCTTGCACTGTTTCACCTCCACGAATAGAGTCGATTGCTCGATTGAGCAACTCTTTAGTTACACCAGAATCTTTTAAGATCTCAGCAAGTCCTTTCTTCTCATCCAAAATTCCTAAGATAAAGACTTCTGAAGAGAGATAACCATCACCGCGGCGATGCATCTCTTTCTCTGCAGCGACTAAAACACGCTGTAGATTCTGACTAATATGGATATCATTGCTTCCAGAGATCTTTGGAAACTTATTAATTGCCTCATTAACTTTCTGATTTAAGAGAGGGATATTCGCTCGGCATTGACGAAATAGGGGTAAGACCGATCCCTCTTTTTGATTGAGCATCGCACTTAAAACATGCTCTGGCTCAATATATTGGTTATCGTTGGTGAGCGCTAAGGTCTGTGCGCCACTTAACGCATTTAAGAATGCTTGTGTAAATTTATCTTGGTTCATCTACCAATTCTCCCATAATTTATCAATCGTGCTGGGGTTTACCATTCTAAATCTTTCTTATTCTTCAATTTTCAATCTTTTCTAACACACCTTTTATTCAGATATTAGAACATTCCCCTGTTGATCATAAGATGGGGATAACCATCCCTATTTCAAGTTTTTTTACCGATTTATTGATAATTTTACAACTATTTTATGATTATCCTTATGAATGCCCCTATTAAAAAGACGATTAATAACTCATTAATAATTCATTGATAGCTCTATTAACAACTCCATTAATAACTCCATTAATAAACCTATTAACGATACTATCAACAATACTATTAACAACGCTATTAAGAGATCTACTGATGAAATGGAGCTAATAAGATCAATAAGATCCTGTTCCACCACTAATCTTGTGGGGTTAAAAGCAAGATCACTTCCTGATGCCCTCGCTCTTTAGCTAAATCCAGTGGCGTTAAACCATTAATGCTCTGACAATCAACATCTGCCTTTGCTAGTAAGAGGGCTTTTGTCATCTTTGGTAAATTCATTGCTGCGGCTCGATGCAATGCTGTAAATCCATTAGCATCCGCCTTGTTGGGATCCGCCCCTAAAGTTAAGAGCGCTACCAATCCCTTCTCTGATTTAATCTCCACTGCATCCATCAAAGGCGTTGTACCATTGAGAGAAGAAGCATTCAGATCAACACCCTGCTCTGCTAAAAGCTTCATCATCTCATAATGATCGGTATAGAGCGCCCAATGAATCGGGGTAAAGCCATCTTGTGCCATTAAGTTAGGATCAACCAACCCTTGCTGTAAAATTAACTTAACACTCGCCTGATCATCATTTGCAATCGCAATATGATAAGCCGTTGTCGTTCGCATCACCTTTTCAGAAGAAAAAAGCGCATCCTCTGCAAATACCCCCACCTTTGCTCGATGACCAAAAAGAGAGAAGGCCCAAATTGCCGCACGATTAGGATCGCTCTCTAACTCATTTAAGAGGGGAACTGGCGCACTCTCTTCTAATACATGACTCAATATTAAAAAATTTAAGAGGGCAATCGTCTGATTCTCAGTCTCAAATTCACTATCAGTGATTTTCCCTTCAATGGAATCAATGATCAATTGGTTCTCTTTAAAGTGGAGAGTCGCTTTCGCCACCAACTCTCTTGACCAACTACGCACAAAATAGAGAGCTTGACCATCAAAGAAGATTGCCCAACGATCATCGGGAGTTTGCGGAACAAAGAGTGATCCCGGATAGAGTTTTCCATCAATGCGGTAATGTAGATCTGCTTTAAGAGAACGATCAACAGTTGGTGAAAGGCCTGAAAATGAGGCGCCATCCTCCAGACTATAAGAGTCGAGGTTCTTTAATGCACTCTCTTCGATATCGCTCCCTAATTGGTAGGTGATCGGTCGTAAATCTAATAACGGAATACCGTAAGGATTTTCATCATAACGAATCCAAGGAAGCTCTCTGATCTCTATTTTCTCTTTTACCATAAAATCCCAATCTCACTATCGTAATGTCTATCGTAATTTGCGGTCACCATGTCTAGATGACTCTTTATAAAAAAGTTAGTTTAACAAAATAAAATGATGCGACCGAATCCATTATCCCCATTTATCTTATGATAAGATAATCTCTCTTCTAATTATCGAAGAGAAGCATTTTTAAGGAGGCTCACCAATCGGCTTACTCAGTAATAATAGAGTTATCGATATGACCTCATTAAAAATCTAGCTATAAAAAATCTAGCTATCAATATCGAAACGCAATCTAAAGGCTTACTATGTTTAGAGATCTACCTATTGCAACACGATCCCTCATTATCCTCAATGTTGGAATCTTTATTCTCTTAGCGCTCTTGAGCTCTTTAGAGATCTTCGATCTACAATACTTTTTAGGCAGTTACTTCCCAAGCTCCCCTTTCTTTCACTTCTGGCAACCCTTTACCCATCTCTTTATCCATGCCGGCATCTCCCATCTTCTCTTTAATATGTTTGCCCTCTTTATGTTTGGTGCCACAATAGAACGTATTATTGGTACACAAAAATTTCTGGTCCTCTACTTTGTTGCCGGAATGGGCTCTTTTATTCTCTTTAATATCCAGAGCTATTTTACAATCAACCAGCTTACGGCAGAACTCTATGCTCTCGATTCTCCGGCAGTTGTTAATCAAGTACTTCTTGAGGTACAAAATAATCTTAAGATGGATCATCTAGGGGTGATTACAGGCCCTGGTTATATCGACCGCATCCCCGAACTATCGGCACTTGTAGGTGAATATATTCGGCCGATGATGGGCGCATCAGGTGCGATTTATGGTGTCTTAATCGCCTTTGGTATGCTCTATCCTAATGCAGGTCTGATCTTCTTCTTTATCCCCTTTCCTATTAAGGCAAAATATTTTATCCCCGGCATTATTCTCCTAGAGGTGATTTTAGGTCTCCTCAATCTCTCGTGGAATCCTATCGCTCACTTTGCTCATCTAGGGGGTGCTGCGGCAGGATTTCTTCTCATCTGGTATTGGAAAAAACAAGGAGCTATTCGTCTATGACTCTTACCCAATCTTTCCAAAAAAGATTTAAAAAAGGGGCATCAATTGCCCTCATTACCGTTGCCCTGCAATCTCTCTCCTTTGCGGCACCACAACTGACACTCTCACAAGCAGAGCTGACAAAAGTGGGAGCACAAATCTATCAAAATGAGACCGGTGGTAAACGGGACAATTTAGCTGTCTGGAATCAAGGGGAGAACTTCCCCTCATTAGGAATTGGCCACTTTATCTGGTTCAAAGCCGGTGAGCCAGCACATTTTGAAGAGACCTTTCCGGCATTGGTCACCTTTATTGCTAATCAAGGTGTTCCGCTCCCTAAAATTTTACAAAAGCATCAATCTGCACCATGGAAAACGCGAGAAGCATTTAATCGAGCAAAATCGGCGGGAGAACTCAATGAGTTGATGCAATTTTTAGAAAATACCCAAGAGCTACAAACACTCTTTATCTATCAGCGGCTACAAAATGCATTGCAGAAGATGAAGCAAGTATCAGAGTATCCCGATTTTATAGAGATGAAGTTTTATGAAGTTGCCAGTGCCCCCAATGGTCTCTATGCCTTAATTGACTATGTCAATTTCAAAGGGGAAGGGATCAATCCTCAAGAACGATATAGAGGAGAGGGTTGGGGGTTGATGCAAGTATTAGAAAATATGGATCTCGTCTCAACAGGTACAACGGAATCAGCTCAAAATGCCGCAATTTTAAGAAGTTTTCGTGATTCCGCAGAGAGAGTGTTAACTCAGAGAGTTAAAAATGCAGATCCTAAAAAGGGCGAAGAACGCTGGTTACCCGGCTGGATCAACCGCTTAAACACCTATCAACCGAAGTAATTTAAATTTAATGATTAAGCGCTGATTGGCGTCACTGTTTGTTAAGAGCTTTATTTCTAATGATCCTTATTACCCTCATGATGCTCAAAAACGAAAGAAAATATTGCAAAGATAGAATAAAAAAACCCAAAATCAGTAATATGATTTTGGGTTTTTGATCATTTAGATCTTTAATACTTAAGCATCAACTTGCTCTTCTGCCGCTTCTTCAGCCTGTTGTGCTAATCGATCCGCATAGACTGCTTCAAAGTTAATGGGTGAAAGCATAACAGGAGGGAAACCCGCGCCTGAAATTAAATGATCTAATGCAGGGCGAATATAGGGATAGAGAATATTAGGACAGTAAGCCCCTTTTAAGTGTGCTTCTTGTGCTTCTTCAAAACCATCAATTAAGAAGAGACCCGCTTGCTCTACCTCAGCTAAGAACATCACCTTTGTCTCCGCTTCATCACCTTCTGCATCTTCCACTTTATAAGTTGCAGTAACTGTTACACGAAGCAGAACTTCATGGATATTAGGATCAACTTCACGATGATCGTTACCTAACTGAATCTGAATTTCAGGTTGAACATTTAATTTAAAAACTTCCGGCGTATTAGGAGATTCTAATGAGACATTTTTTGTATAGATTCTCACAATGTCGAATGTAGGCTGTTTCTCTTGAGTCATCTCTTTACCTTTAAAATAGGGCGATTAAGCGATTAGTCTATAAATTACTGGGGTAACTTACCTGAAAGATAGTCATCTAACTGACCTCTTGTCTCAAGCATCATTAAATCATCACAACCACCTACATGATAATCACCAATAAAGATCTGCGGAACCGTATTGCGACCTGAACGCTTTTGACACTCTTCCCAAAGTTTTGGATCGCTATCAACATCAATCTTTACCGGCTCTACACCATGACGCGCAAGAATCTCAAATGCACGGCGGCAATAACCACAAGTTGTTTTAAAATAGACTTCTACTTTTTTCATCTGTTTCTCCTTTAACCTTTAGAAAGAGGCAAATTTGCTTCTTGCCATCCTACGATACCACCAACTAAAACATTTAAAGGCGCATCAGGATGCATTTTACGCAACTTAATACACGCTTCATTTGCTCGAGGGTCAGTATCGCTATACACAATAATCTTCTTATCCCCAAATTGAGCTAAGCTTTCAAGCTTCTTCTCAAGTTCTGCTGCAGGGATATTAACTGCACTCGGAATATGCAATTTTTTGTAATCTTTTTTCGAGCGAATATCGATAAAGACGGCATTATCGTCATTATATTCCCGTAATGCATCTGTAACGCTCATTCGATATCTCTTACCTCTTGCTGAGTTAATTTCATTCGCAATTAGGAGAATGACCACAACAACAAGTGCCGCTACAAACATCCAATTTTGTTGGATAAAAGGCATAATAGAATTCATATAGTTACTCTTTTTTTAATTATTGTACTTATTTAATAATGTTGACTACTACTTAATAGTCTCTGATAGTGCTTGATACTCTTATAAGATCGGTTTGATGTAGTGATAATACGTTGTGATAATACGCTGTCTACCTTGAACTCAAGAGATATAACCTCTCAACAGATCTATCGGAAATATCTTCTCTCACATACCACACTAAACCGAGAATTAAAGCGCACTATCGCGACCTATAAGGAGATATAGTGATATATAATCACTCAATATCTTACGCTATTTTCCATTGAAATGATAGAAGAGATCCTTCACGATAACGACTGAAAATCGGCAATCTTAAATTGATGTCGAGTGATTTTGCCCTCTTCTAATTTAAGATAATCTCCCGTAATATCCCAATCACTTAAGACATAACGATACTGCTCATTTCCATGGTGATGAATTGCTGGGCGATGTGTATGACCATGAATCATCTGGCTCACCCCCCGCTTATGAAAATATTGTGTCGTGTAGTGCTCATTGACATCCATAATCTTTCGCGCTGTCGACTGCCCACTCTTCTTCTTTATTTTTGCCGCTAACTCTAGTCGATACCTCTTCGGCAAATGACGCAATAATGTGAGAATCAGAGGATTTCGAATCCAGCGTTTATAGCGCTGATAAGCATGATCATCGATACAGAGTTCATCACCATGAAGCAGGAGAATTCCCTCCCGCTTTAAGATAATTTCACTCGGTGCGATCTCCATTTTTGCACTTTTGGCATAACGCCTACCTAATGCAAAGTCACGATTGCCGGGAATAAAGGTAATTTCAGTTCCACGATCTGCTAAGGCTGATAGATGTTTCGCTACCGATAGAGTTAAAGGTGTCTCAATGTCATCACCCGCCCAAAAGTCAAACAGATCTCCCAAAATATAGAGCTGATCAGCGCTAGGGGCGATTTTATCAATAAAATAGAAGAAAGCCGTAACGAGATCGTTACGACTTTCACTAAGATGGATATCACTGATAAAGAGTGAAATAGAATCCTCTTGCATCAACCATTACTCACCGATAACTTCAACATTCTCGATAATAATATCTTCAACCGGCACATCACCATGACCGCGGCGAGAAGTTGTCTCTACCTTCGCCATCTTATCGATCACATCCATTCCTTCTACAACTTCACCAAAAACAGCATAACCCCAACCTTGTGGTGTTTGCGATTTATGATCGAGGAAACTATTATCCACTAGGTTGATAAAAAATTGTGATGTTGCTGAATGGGGATCCATTGTCCGCGCCATTGCAACAGATCCACGTACATTCTTAAGACCATTATCCGCTTCATTTTGAATCGGTTCACGATGACCTTTATGTTTATCAACCATTCCTGGCTCTAAACCACCTCCCTGAACCATAAACCCAGGGATAATACGGTGGAAAAGCGTACCATTAAAGTAACCATCTTTCGCATACTGGAGAAAGTTTTCTGCCGTAGCCGGTGCTTTCTCATGATTTAATTGAATGGTGAAATCACCCATTGTGGTATGGAACTTAAGCATTATAAATACCTCTTTTATGATAGATCTAATCGCTACGATAACCAGCGAAAATTATGATTATCGTTAGCTGAATTTACTTGAATCTCTTTCGATTTTAAAATTTTATTCTAAATTTGTTTTAACCAGTACCAATTGTAACACTACTCTTCCGGCAATACTTTATGAAGCGTGTAATCAAAGGGCCCTTCATTCTCAATACGCTTCCCCTCTTTATCTGCAGGGAAGAGAATATTTTCACCCACAAAGTAGCGAAGCTTCCCATCAGGTCCGCCATCAGTCCCCTCTAAGGTAACCACTTGGCCCGCTTTGTTCCACGTGAAACGCCCTGATTCATTAAAGGTTTCATCTTTTCCTTTAACATCGAGGTAGGTCTGTTTAAGGTCATAACCACCATTGTACTCAAGCGTTAACTCAACATCGATGCCGCTACAATCGGCACAAGGATATTGTCCCTTATAAACCCCGGCATAATCTAATGCACTTTGCGCTGAGTGCTCTTTATCAAACTCAACGGCACTATTTTCATCAATAGTTGCAGGAGTAACCTCTTTATCATTACATGCAGCCAGAAGAAGCGTAGCACCTAATACAATCCATAATTTTTTCATTTTTTCCCTCAATAGCGATCGGCAATTTATGCCGATCTATCTGCTGTTAAATTTTGCTGTTAAATTTGGTCAGTAAGTGGCGGTGCAGTTCTTTCATATGTTCTTTCATATGTTATTCCATATATTAATTAACTGATTTCTCTATCGATTTGTCTACCAACTTGTCTATTAGACTCTCTTGTTACTAATCGATCCACCACAAACTTCTACTACGGTTTTTCAACAAACTTAACACTTTCAATAACGACTGGCTCTACCGGCACATCTTGATGCCCTGCTTTTGAGGTGGTTTTAACCTTCTCAATCTTATCGATCACATCCATTCCTTCAACAACCTTTCCAAATACGGTATAACCATAACCATCCTGACCAGGATAATCTAAGAAAGTATTATTCTGCGTGTTGATAAAGAATTGGCTTGTCGCTGAGTTAGGATCCATTGTTCGTGCCATTGCAATAGTGCCACGCTCATTCTTCAATCCATTATCAGACTCGATCTTAATAGGTGCCCCACTCTTCTTCTGTTTCATATCCGCATCAAGACCACCACCTTGCACCATAAAGCCATCGATGACACGATGGAAAATCAATCCATCATAATAGCCATCATCAACATAATTTTTAAAATTTTCAACGGTAATAGGCGCTTTTTCAGGATCGAGCTCAACGACAAAGTTTCCTTTAGTTGTATCCATTTCCACATAGAGATGAGGTGCAGTTACTGCTTCTTCTGCCATAACAACCCCTGAAAAGAGGCTAGCTGCTAATGCACCCGCTAACATTAATTTTTTCATACTGACTCCTAAATCAAAAATTTTTCCAAGTGAGAACAATCATTTGGCATCTGTTCTCAACTCTTCTCTACCCTATATAGAAGGGATGATCTCCCTTAGCGAAATGATCACTAAAGAAATGTTCTTACATCACTTTTAGGTAAGAGTAATCGCAACAATCCATCACGACAATAACTCCCTACCGCCAAACAGCTTTACAGTCTACTTTATAACCTATTTATAACGTCTTTATAACGTACTCATAACATCTTCCAAATGTTTTTTGTAACGTCTTTACAATATCTGCTCGATTACAAATTGAGCTCTATTATAACTTAATATCGTCTTTTTAAACGATTTCAAGAGTAAATCACCTTTTTTCTAAGATTATTTTTCCAAATAGTAAAAAAAATGGTGTCATCGTTCAATGACACCATCTCTTCTATTGAGCTTCAGTAAAGCTCTATTTAAATCTAATAAAGCTAATAAAGCTAATAAATCTAATTTGCTCGACTTGAATACTCTCTTGTATCGGTATTGACAACAATTTTTGTCCCATTTTCAATATATTCAGGTACTGAAACTGTGATGCCTGTCGAGAGCTTTGCCGGCTTATTACGTTTTGTCGCACTCGCCCCTTTCAATTCAGGTGCAGTATCAACCACTTCTAAGACCACCGTTTGAGGAAGAGAGAGCGCAACAGGAGCTTCATCCACTAAAGAGACATAATAACCTTCAATCCCTTCAAGAATAAAGCCAGCATCATCACCTACTAACTTTTCGCTCAGATAATATTGACTGTAATCTTCACTATCCATAAAGACAAAATTATCACCATCTTTATAGGAGTAGGTCGCCTCTCGTTTTGTTAATTGCACATCCTCTAACTCATCATCAGCACGCAAAGAGAGATCGACTTTATGATTATCGGGAATTGAGAAGATCTGTATTCTAAAAGTGGTATTACCACCTCTTGCTGTCGGTGCAGATTTCTCCACATCACGCACTAAGTAATAGAGATTATTATATTGAATCACATCGCCTCGGCGTATCTCATTTGCTTTCTTCACACAGCTCTCCTCAATTACCAAAAATTAATTATAGATTGATTACAAATCAGCTTAATATCCGCTTGATATCCGTTTAATTATAAGTTAACC
Source organism: Ignatzschineria indica (assembly GCF_003121925.1). Lineage (NCBI taxonomy): Bacteria > Pseudomonadati > Pseudomonadota > Gammaproteobacteria > Cardiobacteriales > Ignatzschineriaceae > Ignatzschineria > Ignatzschineria indica. Next base: position 30,900 of record NZ_QEWR01000008.1, read on the forward strand.
GTAAGAATTTATCATCAGACTTATTGATCTGACATCTTAAGAGCAAGTTTCTACGCTCCTCTTACAATCTGATAATTGACGATTATGATTTATGATCTCTTGGATCGATATCAAAATAATCTAAACGTTTCTTTAAAGTTGAGCGCGTAATTCCTAATATCTCCGATGCTTTTGATTGATTACCATCGGTATACTCCAATACCTTCTCAAATAGAGGTCTCTCCACCTCATTGATCACTAAACGGTAAAGATTGGGAGGATACTTTCCATCTAACATACTGGAAATTTCGTCTAATGCTTCCTTTACTGACTCACGCAATGGAATATGATCTTTAAGACGCTCACGAGAAATCATGCTTACTACTCCTAGAATATCTATCTAATTAATATATTAAGTAAATGAAGTATTACCAAGCCACAGCTCAACAATACTCAGTAAAAAAAAGAGAATACCTATCTCGCCTACAATAGATGTTTAATGGTAGATTTTGAGATAGATACCTATTTACGCTATAAAACAGACCTAACTAATTTTTGATTTGTTAAGAACCTACATATCTATATTTGATCTAAAAAAATTCTTGCTACCCATTCAAGTTGCTTCTCCGGAATCTTCTCTCGCAACATCGCACTACGCCACTCAGTCGGAATCTCTCTCTCGCCGAGGTACCAAAGAAGATGTTTTCGAGCAACACGAATTCCCTTCTCTACGCCATAAAAGTGGTGCAAAGCAGAGATATGTTCTAATATCACTTGGTAACGCTCTTCAATGGTAGGGAGATAGGGTTGACGCTCGATTAAAGAACGAAAAAGCCAAGGATTACCTAAAGCACCCCGCCCTATCATAATGGCATCCGCCTTCGTCATCTTTAAGACCTGTTCTGCTTTCTCTAGTGAATCGATATCACCATTAGCAATCACCGGTATTGAGATCGCCTCTTTAACCTTTGCGATCGTTTCATATTCCGCTTCACCCAAAAAACGATCTTCACGTGTTCGCCCATGAATAGCCAAAGCTTGAATACCGATCTCTTCTGCCATCTTCGCAATCGTGATCGCATTCTTATTCTCTCGATCCCAACCAGTTCGAATCTTTAAGGTCACCGGAACATCAACAGCGGCAACCACAGCTTTTAAGATCTCTGCCACTAAAGGTTCATCCTGCAATAGTGCAGAACCCGCCGCTTTTTTACAGACTTTTTTTGCCGGACAACCCATATTGATATCTACAATCTCGGCGCCATTTTCAACACTAAATTGAGCTGCAGCCGCCATCATTTCAGGATCATACCCCACAATTTGGGCGCTGACAGGAGAGAGCTCTCCTTTATAAATAAGGCGTAACTGTGATTTTTCAGTCTCCCATAGCTCAGGATTAGCATTCACCATCTCGCTTACCGCAAGACCGGCACCAAAACGCCGACAAATCTTACGGAAAGGAAGATCCGTTACCCCCGCCATAGGTGCAAGCACATAGGGCGATGATATATGATAATTCCCTATTTTCATTACGATCTCTTAATGCCGTAGAGCCTTGTCCAACCGTCTAAACTTTTATTCTCTTGAAACTCAAATTGATCCCGATAAGCACTCTTAACAAATTCTGCATCATGATCTAAGAGCCCCGCTAACACAAGATGCCCGCCTGGCTCAACTAAATTCCCCAATATTGGTGCCAATTCTACTAATGGACCTGAAAGGATATTGGAGAGAACAACCTTTGCTTTAGGGGGAGAGAATGATTCTGGAAGTGCGGCATAAATCGAAACATTATTACGCTCTGCATTCTGTTCTGTTGCATAGATCGCCTGCTTATCAATATCGGTGCTATAACACTCCTTCGCTCCCAATAATTTGCCGGCAATTCCTAAAATACCAGAACCACACCCATAGTCGATAATGGTGGCATTCATCAACTGATCTCGATTATCAGAGAGCCACTCTAAACAGAGTGCCGTTGTCGGATGCGTTCCCGTCCCAAAAGCAAGCCCGGGATCTAAGCGAACTGTTGCAACCTCTGGCTCAGGTGATGGCAGATGAGTTGGACAGATCCAGAGATTCTCACCAAATTTAATCGGTTTATAGTGATCTTGCCATGCTCTAACCCAATCTTTATCTTCTAATTCATGTGTCTCCACAATCGGAAGATAGGGCTGGTCTAAATAACTCATCAAGAATGCCTTAATCGCTTCAACATCACAGGGAACTTCATAGAGCCCTGTCACTAACGTTTCACTCCATAATGGTGTTTCACCTGGAAGTGGTTCAAATATCGGCTCGTCACTACCATCTTTCATGGTGACAGCAACTGCCCCTGACTCAACGAGCGCTTCATCGAGCACCTCCGCCGTCAAGCGCGCATCAGCTTTTAGAGTTAATTCAAACCATTTATTCATAGCTTCACCACATGTCACTAATTTTATTAAGGGGAGAATACTAGCTAAGATATGAAACATAATCAAGCAAAAGAGCGTAGAGCAAATTGCGATCAACTTCTTAGCAAGGCATAGATCATAACAAAATTCTCTAGCTATTTGCGCATTTTTTTTACGGTATATTCTATAAAGCCCTAAAAAATGGGAGTTATTCCCATTTTTAAGATGTGATGATTGAGTCCCTACTTCACGATCAAATATTTTAGATCTTAACGCGCCGGCACTTTAAGCACTCGATAGTTTTTCGAATACTTAAATCAATCTTTCCCCCTCTTCTTAAAAATTAGATATCGAAAGTAGTCAATACTTAGTAGGATAGAAGCAGACTAAAAGAGAGAGGATCGCAAGAAGATAGCGAGATAGATAACGAGATAGATAACGAGAAGATAACTTGGAAAATAATATTTCTAATAGATATCTTAATATCTCAATCGCCTGGCATTAAAAGGGGAGAGTTAACTCAGCCTCATTAAACGCTCTATAATGGTGACATGATAAAAAGAGCGATAATATCTTCAAATCGATCTAGCTCTTCCAATCACTTTGAGTCATCAATATTAGTTTTAAATACTCAAACTTGAATACTTAATTTTAAATATCTAGCTTTCTATATTAATAGGAGACCAATGTAATGGATAATAAATATGATCTTCGGAAAATAAAATGGCGTTCTCGTCGTGGTATGCGTGAGCTCGATGCGCTTTGTGATCGTTATCTTGAAAACCACTTTGAAAAAGCACCTGATAGTGAAAAAGATCTCTACCTATCACTTCTTGAGATGCAAGATCCTGAACTCTATTCCCTCTTAATGCATCGGGCAGAATACCCTACTCCAGAAATTAAGGCATTAGTACTAAAGATGAATCCTGATGTTTTAGAAGATTAAGGAAAAATATCTATGTAGAATATCTACTACAACACCCTTACTGATTATCAAAATAGTAATTTGTAATAGATAAATAAAATAGATAGATAAAAGAAGAGCCCAACAGTTAAACTGTTGGGCTCTCTATCTGGTGCCGGCACCACGAATCGAACGCGGGACCTACTGATTACAAGTCAGTTGCTCTACCAACTGAGCTACGCCGGCTTCTTAAATTTAATCAAGAAGTGGAATTATAGAGTTCTTCATCAAAGATGTCAAACTTTTATTGAAGATACTTTGCATCGGAAGCACTATCTAACAACATAAAAGTAAAAGCTAAAGGAAAAGGTAAAAAATAAAAGATAAAAAAATCTTAAATTCTTCATTTTTAACCAATAGTACTTGAGCTAAAACCCAACAAAAAATAAGATGTAATTAAGTGCAGGAAAGAGTAGGAATGCAAAAAGCCCAGCAATAAAACTGCTGGGCTTTCTAACTGGTGCCGGCACCACGAATCGAACGCGGGACCTACTGATTACAAGTCAGTTGCTCTACCAACTGAGCTACGCCGGCTAAACTATATTTGAGGATTATAGAGATGAAGATTCAGCCTGTCAACAACTGCCTAACAATCATTCATTTTGATGTCAATATTCTCTTATTCTTGATCTTTTAAAGCACGAAAAAGTGCATTCTCCACACTATAGGCAGCTCGACTAAAATTACGATTCGCCTCTATAACAGCAGCATCACGCGCATCAAATACCCCTTCTTGTGCATAATGCTTTAAAATTGCAGCGATCTCAGGACGCGACTCCATCTTTCGATAGTTAAGTGCGGCATCTGCTGCAAATTTTCGATAACTCTCTTCAATCCATTCATGCCTATGGCGATTAATCCTCTTTAACACAACTAAAGAGTAGAGCCCTGTTGTTTTATCAAGATGAAAACCTAAATGCGCCGGCTGAAAATCTAAGCTACGCCAAAAAGCGAAGAGATCTGCCGTTAAACCGAAACTCACTGAGAGAAAATCAAGATTAAGAGAAGAATCGCTCTCAATTGCCGATATCATTTGTGCACCAATGCCTAATCGCCGAAAAGAATCTACTACAGAGATACGAGAAATCCGTACAGATCGTGCAATCATAGCTTCAGGAAAATAACTCTGCCCTGCTAAAATTTGGGGGACTAAATTTCCACGAGGACGCCTCTCGCCCCGAAATAGAGCTATAGCAAGCTCTTCCGATAATCCCCCTTCAACAATGCCCCATGTTGCCCCTATCAGTTGAGATTGATAAAACGCCAATACAAAGAGTTGATGAGGCGAATCAAAGAGTCGTCTTAAATCTTGAATATTTGTTTGATAATGAGTCTGATTAAGAAGGTGATAGAGCGCAGCAAGCTTTTGCCGATCTTCTCGCAACAATCTGATATTCTGATCATTATAGAGCTCTATCTTGAGCGCCTCTTGAAGATCCTCTTTTTTAGGAGTGAAGAATGAATCTTTTAGATCGTAATCACTTCTCTTTGTAAACCTCATTGCATCAACTAACTGCGCTAAAGAATCCCGATGATCAAAACGGTGGATCTGCTGGAGCTGGTACTGCTTCTTAATCGTGACAAGATCATAGAGTTTTTCTCGTAATCCTTGCCCTGTCCCCTCATAATTTTCCACCGAAGAGATCATCAAAACCTTACAAAATCGCTTCACTAAGCGCTCAAGGTGAGAAAGTGGCATCTTTGCTGCCTCTTCAATAATTAAGGTTTGATTCCAAACCTCTCCCTCTTTAATTCCTAAAAAGAGCGCATCAGGCGCTCGGAATTGGTAATCTTTCAATGATTGATACTGCTCGATCGCTAACTGATTCGGTGCCGTTAAGATAAAGGCTTCAGGATCACTTGCGATCAAGGCCGCACCTAATGCCGATTTTCCACTTCCCCTTGGCGAAAAGAGGGTAAAAACTCCCGATGCTTCTGCAAGAAAATCGCTATAGATCGCTCTCTGTGCTTCTGTTAAAACGAGAGAGGGAGAGTTCTTTTTTGTTTCTATCATCGAAAGAGATCTCTTAACATGATGCCCCGCTTCTTCCACGAGAGAAAAATCTCCCCCTAACTGTGGCGCAAACCACTCACCTCGCCAATAACGATATGCATAATTGACTAACTGCTGTGAGAGGTAATGATCGAAATAGGGAGTCGGTATCATCACATCGTGAAAACGTTGACTCTCCTTCTTACCTAAAGGCTCTGTTGCTAATAACAATAGTGTGCCATGCGCGCCAATAGTTGCAGCAATCGAAAGAAAATAATCGAGAGGAAAACCTTCTCGAATATCTAACAACACCGCCTCTGTTGTTGCTCCTAGAAAGTGTCGAGTCGCCTTTAGAGGCGCAGCTTGATACTGCTCTTGTAGCAAAATATCATCTGAGAAGAGAAGCGCTTGAGGGTAGACCTTTTGAAAAGCGGGGATCACCACCGATAATGGTTCTGCCACTAAATCGATTGAATCGAGATAGATCACCAAGACCTCTCGAGATCTTCCCTCTAAAACACCCTGTAAAAAAAGATCTATCTGTTTTCGATCCAATTTTCGATCCATCCTTTTCTTCCCTTTGAGTATCTAATGCGGCTTAATACAGCATCATTTTTTAAGAGCTCTTACTCTATGAGTATATCGATCAATATCGATTAGTATCAATTGGTGTCGATTGGTGTCGATTCAAATCGCTCCATTAAGATCGATTGTAAATCATCGATAACATATTTAAACAGATATAAAAAAACCTCCCAATTTTGGGAGGTTTTAATAGATGGTGGGTCATGAGGGATTCGAACCTTCGACCAATTGGTTAAAAGCCAACTGCTCTACCACTGAGCTAATGACCCTAAATCGAAAATAATTATAACCGATTTAGTAGACTTGTCAACTTATCAGATCTGATAAACACTACAAGCACTCTCTTCAGGTAAATTTGGTGGGTCATGAGGGATTCGAACCTTCGACCAATTGGTTAAAAGCCAACTGCTCTACCACTGAGCTAATGACCCTGAGAAGAGTTAGTATTATAAAGCTATTTTTATTAGCGTCAACCCCTCTTATCGATTTTTTTTTACTTTTTTCCCCTATCCCGATAAATTCCCCTATAAATCTCTCTAAAAAGTATCGATAACTCAAGGCTTATCTCTCGATCCACCCCTTCACTCCCCATCTTAAAATCTTTGAAACTCAAAAAGCTGCTGATCTTTTGAGCAATACCATCTTAAAAGATCAAACAGTAAAAGGTTCTATAAAAGAGCTTAGACATCTTTTTTATTCTCCACTATCATCATACGATCGTATAGCGCTCTTGAGGCCTATCATCCTCTTATTTTTATTCATCAAAGGACAATCAACGTGAAAAGTCGTCTATTTGGCAGCACTCTTATTATTGCTGGAACAGCAGTAGGTGCGGGAATGTTAGCCATGCCCTTAACTTCAGCACAGATGGGATTCGGCATGACCTTTATTCTGCTCTTCTCATTATGGATCCTCCTCACCTTTACCGCACTTCTCTACGCTGAAGTTCATCAATACAGCCCTATTGATGCCGGCATTGCAACGATCACAGAACAATATTTTGGAATAACAGGCCGCCTTGTCGTTAACTTTATTCTTCTCTTCTTTATGTATGCCGTCCTGACGGCTTACATTACAGGAAGCGGTAATCTTCTCTTTAACTTAATTCCTAAATCCTTCAATCTAGATCCCGTTAAAGCCCAAAAGATAGCGGCTCTACTCTTTGCCATTCTCTTTGGTACGATTATTACGATCGGTATCGCACTCTCCGATATGACTAATCGTCTCTTCTTTACCTTGAAGGTGATTAGCTTTATTGTCCTACTCTATCTTCTGTTTGGGAAGTTCTCCTTTAGTAACTTGCATTATGCTCCCACCAACAATCTTTTAGTGATCTCAGCACTTCCCATCTTCTTTATGACCTTTGGTTTTCATATCTGTACACCTACAATTAATGAATATCTACAGGGAGATCATCAAAAACTTAAATTAGCCGCCATTTTAGGGTCAACAGGTATCTTTCTTATCTATATTATTTGGCAGATGGCCACTCATGGCGTTCTCAAACAGGGAGATCTTATCGCAATACTCAACAAAGATCCAAGCCTCAACGGCTTAATTACAGCCTTTGAAATCACCACAGGCAGTAAAACAATTAGTGAAATTGTTCGTGTATTTTCAGTTCTAGCGCTGACAACGTCATATATTGGCGTCTCACTAGGGCTCTCTAATGCAGTAAAAGATCTTCTCGCCCACTTCAACCTTAGCAAAAGTAATCTAATGGTCGGAGCAATTACCTTTATTCCCCCGATTATTGTTGGGTTTACCTACCCCACTATCTTCTTAAGTGCATTTGCTTTTGCCGGCGTTATCTTTGCCTTTATCGGCGTCATCTTACCCGTTCTTTTAGTCTATAAAGCACGAAAAAAATACCCTGATGGGAAACGAGTAAGAGGCGGAAATCTCTCATTAATTCTCGCCCTACTCTTCGCTGCGGTCATTATTTTTGTAGGCAGTTTTCCTGAACTTCTCAATCTGCCAAGCGTGGTGGGTTAATCTGTTATAAACGTCTATAGAAGTGTGTATTTTCAAAAAGAAAAACAAAAACTCAATAACAATAACAATCCTAAGATATTAAGATAATTAATAGGATAGTGACACAGCAAAACAGTAGAAATAACAGATAAATAAAAAGAGTTATCGCTCTCTTGGCGGTAACTCTTTTTTATCATGTTTATGAAGAGGTTTAAGGGGTAGATCGATATAGTGAATCAAAACAATGTTTCAGTACTCTCTTTTTTCTTTTCTCTTTTTCTTTTCTCTTTTAAAGTAGAGCTCTTACTGAATATCTAAATTCACCATCTCTCTTAATGTATCGATATCTAATAATTTAATCTGACGATGGTTAACCTCAATCAGATTTTGATCTTGGAGCTTTTTAAGGAGACGACTTACAGTCTCAACAGCTAAACCGAGATAACTCCCGATATCCGCTCGGGACATACTTAACGAAAACTCAGTCTCAGAGTAACCACGACGCTTCAATCGTGCGGAAAGACTTAAAAAGAGCGCGATTAATCGTGATTTAGCAGGTTGAGAACCGATCATTGTCATCATCTGTCCATCACACTTAATCTCATGACTCATTATCTTCAACAGTTGTCTCGAAATATTAGGGATTGTGACAGCAATAGTATCTAATTGACTATAGGGAATTTCACAAAGACTGGTTGTCTCTAATGTCTTTGCACCACAAGCATGTACTCCTGAACTTAAAGCATCTAAACCGATAATCTCTCCGGGAAGATAGAAGCTAGTTACATACTCAGAACCATCATTTGCCACCTTATAGGTCTTAACAGCTCCTGAACGGACTGCATAGAGAGAGGTAAATTGATCTCCTGGATAATAGATATGCTTACCGCGTGATAACGGTTTTCCTCTCTGTACAATCTTCTCAAGCTTTACAAACTCGCTATTTTCAAGCCCTACAGGAAGACAGAGCTGCTGTAAACTACAGTTCCCACATGCAACTTTAATCTTTTTTAGCATCCCTTTTACCTCAAACCAACTAATGTTAATACCCTTTTTACGCCAAACTTAAGCTAGCAATAAAAAGGGCTCTTAAAAATTAAAACTCAATTATAGACCTATTATAAACACCATGAGTATAAATTATCTGATTACACCCAATCGCTCAACATGCCCTACTGCGACCTATAATCACGACTCTCTAAAATTGAGGGAAATTATAGAGAATATTAATCTCATTGCAATTTTAATAATGAAAAAAGTAATAAAAAAGACAATAAGAGACAAATATAATGATTGATAATAATCAAACTATAATAGGTCGATATATCTCTCCCCCCTCTATTTACCTAACTCCTTTACTCCCCTCTCTTTTCAATACTGGCATCCCTTCAATAGAACCTCTTAAAAAATAATTATTAAGATATGCTTAAATATATTAAATTCTACAAATGGATATATTATATAGTTGCTGATTGCTAATAAGGTTTCTAATAAGGCTATTAAGCGCAACAAGATCTATTTATCGTAGATATATCCTATGAATATATATCCTCTTAAACTATCTCACGGTAAAGCTTCACTTAAAAGGTCGTATCAGAGAGATTTAATAAAATAACTCCTAGTACCACTAGCGTTAAACTTATGACTTTTTGAATACTTAAATGCTCTTTAAAGAAGACTGCACCAGAGAGTGTCATCAACACTGTCGACAGACCTGCCCAAACGGCATAACCGATACTCATATCGATCCGCTGCATAACAAGCGTAATAATGAAGAGGAAGAGAGAGTAACCAACAATAACGCCAAGCAGTACAATCTTTGGCGATCCTCCCCCTAAAAACTTTAAACTCGTTGTGGCAAAAGCACTACAAAAAATTGCAAAAACAAGTAATACCCACGCATTAATGGTACCTAAAAAATTTAAAATTTCACCCATGCTTCACCTTTTTAGGTTGGGGTTCAAGGGAGAGCCCCGCAACACCTAAACCGATTAAAACAAACGCTACAATTTTCATCCCTGATAGATGCGCATCAAAAAATAGAATATCAATTACAGAGATTGCAACCATTCCTATGGCTGTCCATAGGGCATAGGCAATCGATATCTGTATCCGTGCAATACAGGCGACAAAGGCCATAAACCCTAAACCATAAAAAAACAACATAAGTAGAGAGGGCAATATCTCATTAAATCCATCTGATAGTTTCATGCAGACTGTTCCTAAAACCTCAAAACAGATCGCAATGCCCATTAAAAATCCTGCTGGCATAATTCCCTTTCTATTGAATAGTCATTCAAAATATGAGAATCATTCTACACACTTTTTCCATACTCTTCTGCTCTAATTGAGCATTATCCCTCTATTAATTAACCATAATCGTGATTTTTATCGCTAAAAATAGTTCCTCTTCATCAAAAATAGAGTCCGATTCCTCAATGATCATACTCAATACCCCACACTCAATGACTTATAAATAACTCATTATGATTAGCTCCTAAAAGTCGTGCTCTACGAATCATGGAATCATGATATAAACTAAAGACTAAAGATAGAGAATAGAGAATAGAGAATAGAGAGAGGTTTTATAAATTATTTCATAAAACCTATTGCTTTTATGAAAAGTTCATCTATAATAGTCTCTTCATTGACGCGGGGTGGAGCAGTCTGGTAGCTCGTCGGGCTCATAACCCGAAGGTCGTTGGTTCAAATCCGGCCCCCGCAACCAAATAATAATAAAAGCCCGTTTTTAAACGGGCTTTTTGCATATTTAAATTTTTTTATGGAAATCACTCTATATGCGTAAAGATCCTTATAACCTGTCAGAACTCTTATCTCCTTCTATAGAGGCGTTAGGGTATCAACTATGGGGAATTGAATTTCACCCAAATTCAAAGAATGCTATTTTGCGCATCTATATCGACAAAGAAGATGGCATTGGCATTGAAGATTGTGAGATTGTGAGCAATCAAGTCGCTGGACTTTTAGATGTCCACGATCCCATTACGATGGCTTACACCTTAGAAGTCTCCTCCCCCGGCTTAGATCGTTATTTCTTTACGCCGGAACAATTTGCAGCTTATAAAGATCAATTGATTGCATTCCAACTACGTTCAGCTATCGATAACCGTCGTCGCTTTCAAGGAAAGGTTGTGGATGTAACAGAGAGTGACTTAAGCGTCGTCGTCAAATTAGAGAATGATCAGTTCTCCGATGAACCGATATCAGTTCCTTTATCCAACATTGACCGAGCACAACTTGTGATCGATTTTTAAATTTTAAAGAGAGTTCTCAAATGAATAATAAAGAAATCATGCTCGTTGCAGAAACCGTCTCTAATGAAAAAGGCATCTCTCGTGATGAGATTTTTACAGCATTAGAGCATGCCCTTGCAGCAGCTGCACGCAGAACTTACAACATTGATGTCGATCTTCGTATCGAAATTGATAGAACCGATGGTTCATACCGTACATTCCGTCGTTGGATGGTTGTTGATGATCACTTGCCACAAGAAGAACAAGTGCCGACTCGTCAAATCACACTCTCCGCTGCTCAAATTGATGATCCTGAAATTGCAATTGGTGACTTTATCGAAGAGGAGATTGAGAATATCCCCTTTGCTCGCATCGGCGCACAAACAGCAAAACAGATTATTTTTCAAAAAATTCGTGAAGCGGAAAGAATGCAGATGGCTCGTCGCTATGAAAACCGTATTGGTGAGTTAATTCGTGGCACCATCAAACGCATTGATCACGGTAACTTCTATGTTGATATTGGCGATAATGATGAAGCATTCTTACCAAAAGAGAATATGATTCCTAGAGAGTCACTCCGTATTGGTAATCAAGTTCGTGCTGTCTTAGAAGAGATCAGCATGGATAATCCAAGAGGACCACAAATTATTCTCTCAAGAAGAAGTGATGATCTTATTAAAGCACTCTTTGAGATTGAAGTTCCTGAAATCAATCAAGGCTCGATTGAAATTATCGATGCTAGCCGTGATCCTGGAAGTCGTGCTAAAATTGCAGTTAAAACCCACGATCAAAGAATTGACCCAGTTGGCGCATGTGTCGGTATGAGAGGCTCTCGTGTACAAAATATCACAAAAGAGTTAGCTGGCGAGCGCGTTGATATCGTTCTTTGGGATGAAAATCCTGTGCAATTTGTTATTAATGCGATGTCTCCTGCTGAAGTGATGTCTGTCGTGGTTGATGAAGATCGTCATATGATGGATATTGCTGTGAGCCAAGACAAGCTATCTCAAGCGATTGGTCGTGGTGGACAAAACGTTCGTTTAGCTTCAAAACTAACTGGTTGGGAGCTCAATGTGATGGGTAATGAAGAAGCCCAACAAAAATATGAGAAAGAGTCTGAACGTATCTTAGATCTCTTTATGGATGCACTTAATGTAGATGAAGAAGTTGCTGAAATCTTAATGCGTGAAGGCTTCTCCACTATTGAAGAAGTGGCTTATGTCCCTGTACTAGAGATGATTGAGATTGAAGAGTTTGATGAAGAGATTGTCGAAGCACTTCGTGATGCTGCCCTTGAAGCTCTCAACAATAAGAAAGAACTTCTTCAAAACTTAGGGGAATCAGCACCAACCCCAGAGCTCATTGCCGTACTTGAAGATAATGAGTTACTTGCAATCGCGCTTGCAAAAAATGGTATCCGTACGCTCGATGACTTAGCTGAACTATCAACAGATGAGTTATGTGAATTAACCAGTATCGATGAGGACGATGCAAGCAAATATATTATGGCAGCAAGACAGAGTTGGTTTGAATAATATGAATAGTTAAACATTTTAAAATAGACATAGAGTGTCTACTTGGAAGATTGAGAATGAGTGAAAAAGATAAAACAAAAAGCCCTTCAAAAATTACGATTAAACGAAAAACCCATACGGAACTAAAAGTTGAAACTGCACCTGGCCGTGCAAGAACTGTTCCTGTAGAAGTTCGTCGTCGTCGTACTTATGTGAAGCAAAAAGAAGCTAATAATGCTGTATTACCTGAAGAAAACATTACTTCAGTTGCAGTTGATGAGGCTGCTAAAAAAGTAGATAGTGTAGCTGAACAAGCAACAAAACCTGAAGTACTTCCGGTAGACACAACAGAAACTAAATCTAAAAACGAAACAAAAAAAGTTGTTGAAACCTCAACAACCGCTGATAAGGCTGAGATGGAAGCGAAACGAAAAGCGGAACAAGAAGCAAAAAGACAAGAAGCTGAACAACATCAGCTTGAACGTCAAAATGCAGCAAAAGAACGCGCTGAAAGAGAATTAGAAGAGAAACGAGAAGCTGAAAGAGCTAAAAAAGAGCAACGTGAAAAGGCGCAACAAGAAGAGATTGCACGTCTTAATCGTATGGCATCTGCTTCTGAAAAACCGGTATCAAAAGTAGCGATCCAATTCCAAACTCAGGAAGAGGAAGAGAAGGTTGAAGAAGTGCCCGTTGCCGATATTGTTGAAAAAGATGATGAAGAGATCTTAATCAAGCCGGTAAAACGCTCAGCAAAACTAGACAGTGATAAAGTAGATAGTAAAAAGACACGCAAAGCGGGATCGAAACGCCGTGGTCGTGATGACGATAATGATCGTGCTGAGATCTCATTAAAACGAGAAAATAAACGTAATCGCCGACAAACAAGACGTAATCAGCCACAACAGCAACATGGCTTCCAATTACCAACTGCGACAAAACAGATCGAAGTGGAATTAGGCGAAACGATCAGTGTTGCGGATCTTGCTCATAAAATGTCAGTGAAAGCAGCAGAAGTGATTAAAGCCTTAATGAACTTAGGTTCAATGGTGACAATCAACCAGCTGCTCGATCGTGAAACGGCCGCAATTATAGTCGAAGAGATGGGACACACTTACAAGTTTGTCAGTGAAAATCCTCTTGAAGAGGAGTTGATCGCATCGATTGAACAAGGTGATGTTGATCTTATTAAACCACGCCCACCTGTTGTAACGATTATGGGGCACGTTGACCATGGTAAAACATCACTACTTGACTATATTCGTAAAGAGCATGTCGCAAGTGGTGAAGCGGGTGGAATTACCCAACATATCGGAGCTTATCATGTTAAAACCGATAAAGGGGTCATTACATTCCTCGATACACCAGGACACAGTGCCTTTGCGGCAATGCGTGCTCGTGGGGCTAAAGTGACCGATATTGTGGTTCTTGTCATTGCCTCTGATGATGGCATCATGCCTCAAACAATTGAAGGAATTCAGCATGCAAAAGCATCAAATACTCCTGTTATTGTTGCGGTCACTAAAGTAGATAAACCAACGGCTGATAAAGATCGTATTATGTCTGAATTGACACAATATGGTATCGTTCCTGAAGAGTGGGGTGGAGATAACCTCTTTGCTTTTGTCTCCTCAAAAACAGGAGAAGGCATTGATCATCTTCTCGATCAGATCTTAGTTCAAGCAGAAGTTTTAGAGTTAACCGCAATCTCAGAAGGTCCTGCGAGAGGATCTGTTATTGAATCAAAACTCGATCGTGGCCGTGGTCCTGTTGCTTCCGTACTCGTCCAATCAGGTTGCCTCAAAAAAGGGGATATCCTCCTAGCAGGTTATGAGTATGGCCGTGTGCGTGCATTAATTGATGAAAATGGTAAACAAGTTGAGAGCGCATCACCTTCAATTCCAGTAGAAGTGATCGGTCTTTCAGGTGTTCCTAATGCCGGGGATGAAGTGATGGTTGTACCTGATGAGCGTAAAGCTCGTGAGATCGCCCTCTTCCGTCAAGGTAAATATCGCGAAGTTAAATTGGCAAGACAGCATAAATCAAAACTTGAGAATCTCTTTAGCTCAATGGGTTCTGATGAGAATAAACAGCTCAACATTGTCCTTAAAGCAGATGTTCAAGGTTCTGTTGAAGCGCTTGTGAATGCCCTTGAAGAGCTTTCAAATGATGAAGTAACAGTTAAAGTCATTGCAAGTGGCGTAGGAGGTATCACCGAATCTGATGCAAACCTTGCTGTCTCATCTGATGCCTTAGTGGTTGGATTTAACGTTCGCGCAGATAATACGGCACGTAAAATTATTGAGGATGAAGGCTTATCACTCTACTACTATAGCGTCATCTATGATGTTATTGATGAGGTGAAGAAAGCCTTAATTGGTAAACTTGCTCCACAGTTTAAAGAAGAGATTATCGGTATTGCAGAAGTTCGTGATGTCTTTAAATCTCCCAAAATTGGGGCTATTGCCGGCTGTATGGTAACGGAAGGTATTATTAAACGAAATAATCCTATTCGTGTCCTTCGTGATAACATTGTGATCTATGAAGGGGAGCTTGAATCACTCCGTCGCTTTAAAGATGATGTGAATGAAGTTCGGGCAGGCATTGAGTGTGGTATCGGTGTGAAAAACTATAATGATGTTCGCACAGGTGACCAAATTGAAGTCTTTGAAACAGTGGAAGTAGAGCGAAAGTTATAAAATGGATAGCAAAAATTCCCGTTTAAAACGTATAAATGAGCAGCTCCGTCAGGAGCTCTCACTTCTCATACGTAAAGATGTTAGTGACTCTCGGGCGCTAATGGTCTCAGTAACTCAGGTCGATACCGTGCGAGATTTTTCTCAAGCGAAAGTCTATATCACCTATTTAGGTCCTGATGAGGAGCGTAAAGAGATTATCGCGCTACTCCATGAGTATGCTCCTGAGTTTCGTCGTCAATTAGGAAAAATTCTTCGTCTTCGAACGATTCCCCGTTTCCATTTTGTCTACGATGACCTTCTTGAAAAGAGTAATGCGATCACCTCTTTAATTACAGAAGCGATCCGTTCTGATGAGATGAAAGCTGAAGAGAGCCGTAAAGATGACTCAGAAGATTAAACATAAACGCCGTCAACTTGACGGCATTTTGCTTTTAGATAAACCGAAAGGTTTAACAAGTAACCAAGCATTACAGCGAGTAAAGCGCCTCTATCATGCTGATAAAGCAGGTCATAGCGGCACGCTCGATCCTATGGCAACAGGAATGCTCCCCATCTGTTTTGGGGAAGCAACAAAATTTGCCGGCATTCTGCTCGATAATTATAAACAATACCAATTTACCTGTAAGCTCGGAGAAAAGAGTAGTACAGGTGATGCAGAAGGTGAGATTATTGAAACCAAGCCGATTCCCACAACACTAACAGAAGAGGCTTTAAACGTGGCTTTGTCACAATTTTTAGGAGAGATATCGCAAATTCCTCCTATGGTTTCAGCACTCCACCACCAAGGAAAGCGGCTCTATGAGCTTGCACGGGAGGGGATTGAAGTTGAAAGAAAACCTCGACAAATCACCATCTCAAAATTAACCCTCGATCAATTAACCCCTTTGAGCTTCACCGCAACTGTGACCTGTTCAAAGGGAACTTATGTTCGTGTCTTAGCGGAAGATATAGCTGGAAAGTTAGGGACTCTTGGTCATTTAACGATGCTTCGACGCATCACAATAGAGCCTTACGGGATAGAGAAATTAATCACACTAGATGAACTCGAAGCCCTTGCTGAAAGAGAGAATCCCTATACAGCATTAGATGCGCTACTCCTCCCAATGGATAGTGCCGTAACGGATCTTCCCCTCTTAACCTTTACACAAGAAGAGGCTAGACGCATTCTTCATGGACAAAGGATACGAATTGAGGGTAAACTCGATCATAACTTATATCGCCTTTATAGTGACGATAACCAATTTTTAGGGATTGGTGCGCCCAATACCCCAACATCGATTGGGCCAAAGCGCATCATCTCGCAGAGTTAATTTTCTATTGAGATTCAATTTTGTTTAATTTTTATTTATTTTGGAGGTTTTATGAGTTATCAACATATCAAAGTCCCTGAGGGAGAAAAAATCACCCTTAACAAAGATTTTTCGCTCAATGTTCCTAATCAACCTATTATCCCTTTTATTGAAGGTGATGAGGTCGGTGCAGAAATCACACCTGTGATGCAGAAAGTGATCGATGCCGCTGTTGAGAAAGCTTACAATGGTGCGCGTAAAATCTCTTGGATGGAACTCTATGCCGGCGAAAAGTCCACTAAAGTTTATGGCAAAGATGAGTGGTTACCGCAAGAGACTTTAGATGCACTTAAAGAGTTTATTGTCTCTATTAAAGGTCCATTAACCACACCTGTTGGTGGCGGTATTCGCTCACTTAACGTGACAATGCGTCAAACGCTTGATCTCTATCTCTGTATGCGTCCGGTACAATACTTCAATGGTGTTCCTTCACCTGTTAAAGAGCCTGAAAAGGTCGATATGGTAATCTTCCGTGAAAACTCAGAAGATATCTATGCAGGTATTGAGTGGGAAGCCGGTTCTCCTGAAGCTAAAAAAGTGATCGACTTTTTACAAAATGAGATGCATGTTAATAAGATCCGTTTCCCAGAAACTTCTGGTATTGGTATCAAACCGGTATCTGAAGAGGGAACTAAACGTCTTGTTCGTAAAGCGATCCAATATGCTATCGATAATGATAAACCGAATGTTACCTTAGTTCATAAAGGCAATATCATGAAGTTTACCGAAGGTGGATTCCGTGATTGGGGTTATGAACTTGCTCGTGAAGAATTTGGCGCAACTTTAATTGGCAATGGTCCATGGTGTGAATTTAAAAATCCAAAAACTGGGAATATGATCACTATCAAGGATAGTATTGCTGACGCATTCTTACAAAGAATCCTTTTCGAACCTGAAAAATATAGCGTTGTAGCCACATTAAACCTCAATGGTGACTATATTTCAGATGCCCTAGCGGCACAGGTAGGGGGAATTGGTATTGCGCCAGGAGCAAACCTTTCTGACTCAATTGCAATCTTTGAGGCAACACATGGAACAGCACCTGACATTGCCGGCAAAAATATTGTCAACCCAGGATCACTCATTCTATCTGCAGAGATGATGTTACGTCACTTAGGTTGGACTGAAGCCGCTGATCTTGTGATTAAAGCGCTCAATGGTGCTATCTCATCGAAAAAGGTGACTGCTGACTTTGCCAATATGATGAAAGATGCAACACAGGTCTCTACGAGCGAGTTTGGCGATATCATGATCTCCAATATGTAATATGTGAATATCTCTCAAGATTGAAATTTTAGAATTTCAATTTTATAAGATTATATAAAATCTTATAGAGAACCTAAAAAAAGAGATTAACTATTGAAAGTTAATCTCTTTTTTGTTTCTATCTCTGTTCTATTTCTCGATCTAGAATCTTTATGATCTATCAACACTAATACTACCGCTCTACCCTTCTTATTCGACACCATAAAGCTTGTAGCAAGCTCTTACTTCTTATAGCGGTACTTATAAACAGTAGTTATTAGCAATAGTTATTAGCAATAGTTATTAGCAATGGCTATTATCAATAGAGAAAATAGCTCCCTGAATCAAAAATGATTAAGAGAAATAAAAGCAGTAGAAAAATGAAAAAGCCTCTAAGTAGCTTAGAGGCTTTTTTTGTGTCCGGTTTTTGTGTGTTCTAGAGGTTACTAATTAATGCAATGCTAACTAACAATTCAATGGAACAACTAAACGCCGACTCTCATTACTTAAATAGAATTAAGCAGGTTTACAAACTGTTGTTTGAAGACCACGATCACTCTCTTTTGCTTCAAATTCAACTTTTTGACCTTCCGCTAAAGTACGAAAGCCATCCCCTTGGATTGTAGAGAAGTGTACAAATACATCTGCACCACCATCATCAGGAGTGATAAAACCGAATCCCTTGGATTCATTGAACCATTTAACAGTTCCAATACGCATAAAAAACCTCAAAAATAAAACTTATATGATCAACGACCATATTTAAAAATAGAATACTGTCTCAAGTTTTTATCTTGTAGACAGGTTCTAACATTAAGCGTAAATTCCTCTAAATGCAAGATATATATTTTAATTATTTTTAAAACAGGTTAAAAAAACAGTATGAATATCGTCTATCTCTCGTTAGGATCTAATCTTAATGATCCCCTTTTACAGGTTAAAACAGCGATTAAAGAGATCCCAAATAGTGCAGAAATTACTCTACTGGCGATCTCCTCCCTCTATGAAACCCCTCCCATTGGTCCAAAACAGCCCAATTTTATTAATGCCGTGGTTAAGATAGGCACATCCCTCTCTCCACTTCAGTTACTTGAAGCAATGCAGGAAATTGAGAAGAAACATCAAAGAGAGCGAACAATACATTGGGGGCCGAGAACTCTCGATATCGATCTTCTGCTCTACAATGATCAAAAAATCGATATCGAGCGTTTAACCATTCCCCACCCCTTTATGCATGAACGCGCCTTTGTGCTACTGCCACTACTAGAAATTGAGCCTACGCTAGAAACGCCACTGCATGGCACATTGTCGAAATATCTTGAAACATTAGCGGATCGCTTCGATATCGTAAAAGTGGAAGATCCACCGCTAATTCCCAAAGTTACGCCCCATGCTTAAGTCATTCATTATTTGCCAATTCAGATTGCCATTATAAATCTCTTTCCATTTTTTAATTCCCTATCACAATCTAATTTAGGAGATATTCTTGTGAAAAATTTTCAGAAAATCTTAATCGCCTCCAATAATCAAGGAAAAATTAAGGAGTTTAAAGCACTTTTCGAACCCCTTAATATCGAGATCCTCTCCTTAAGAGATCTCAATATTGAATCCCATCCTGAAGAGAATGGCTTAACCTTTATTGAAAATGCGCTCATCAAAGCACGAGATGCTGCAAAAAAGAGCGGTCTTCCCACATTAGCAGATGATTCTGGTCTTGTTGTCCCTGCACTCAAGGGGGAGCCTGGGATCTACTCTGCTCGCTATAGTGATTCTGGCAATGATCATGACAATAATCTTAAATTACTAGAGAAGATGAGTCATCTGTCAGGAGCTGATCGTGCTGCCTACTTCAAAGCTGTCCTTGTTCTTCTTCGCAATGCAGAAGATCCTGTTCCACTCATCGCGGAAGGGGAAGTTCATGGTTTTATTACCGAAAATATTGAAGGTAATGAAGGTTTTGGCTATGACCCCCTCTTCTTCTATCCCGAAAAACAATCGACCTTTGGTCTTCTTCCACCCGCTCTAAAAAATCAAATTTCCCACCGAAATAATGCGCTTCAACAGCTTCTTAAAAAAATCTCATCAATATAATCAATATCTTAAACAGTTATCCACATAACCTGAGGACAACCCTTAGTATAAAGTTATCCACAAAAATGTGGATAACTCGTGGATAACTTTTCATTTTTTTATCGACAAAGTGATCCAGATATTTATACAACCACTTTTCAACAGCTAAAATTAGGCTTAAGATGAGTTATTCACTGCTTTTTATCAAAAACTGTGGATAACTATGGCTGCTCATCATCATCAATCTTTATAAAAGAGATGATAATAATAAAAGGATACCAATAATTTATTATTTCGAGGACAGCTTGGGTTCAGATTTCTTTAACTACTAAAAAATCTGAGAGATTATTCTGAAAAACATCAAAATTGTTATAAGAATAGTGATCTGTAATTAATCAACTCACGCAAAAGCGCTAGTTGAATTGCATTTTCTAGAGATTAATTTGTATGTCTAAAAGAACTTTATTTATAGGATTTATGTTATTTGCGCTTTTTTTCGGCGCGGGTAACTTAATATTTCCCCCGACAGTCGGGCAATTAAGTGGTACTAACTTTCTTCCAGCTATTCTCGGTTTTATTGTGACTGGAGTCGGCTTACCACTAGTCGGCATTATTGCCGGATCATTTTCGAATGAAGGATTTCGCTCTGAGGCTAGACGCATAAGCCCACTCTTTGCATTGGTCTTTATGGTAGTGATCTATCTCACCATTGGTCCTTTCTTCGCAATCCCAAGAACAGCAATGGTCTCTTACGAAATGGCGGTCCTTCCCTTCTTAGAAGGTGGAATTGAGACCTTTTCATCAAAAGTTATCTTTTCAGTAATCTATTTTGGTTTAACCTTCTATCTCGCACTTAATCCAACAAAACTAGTCGATCGTGTTGGACAAATTTTAACGCCACTCCTTTTAATCACGATTGTGCTTTTGATTATCAAATCATTTTTTGATCTCAATACACCAATCACAGAGGTATCTGAGCAATTTCAGAAAGCACCTTTCTTTGTAGGATTTTCTGAAGGCTATCAAACAATGGATACTATAGCGGCTGTGGCGTTTTCAATCATTGTTCTCAATGCGGTCAAAGCAACGGGCTTAACGGAACAGAAATCGATCTTTAAGCAAGCCTCTATTGCGGCTATTATTGCCGGAGTAGGTTTAGGTTTAGTCTATATTTCACTCGCATGGATGGGGAATAACTATCCTTTAACAGAAGCGGAAGCAGCCGGTGGAAATATGGGAACCTCCATCTTAACTGGTGTTGCACGTCTAACTTATGGTGAAGCAGGTCGATTCCTCTTAAGTCTAATCGTGACACTTGCTTGTTTAACAACGGCTATCGGCCTTATTGTTGCAGTAAGTAGCTACTTTAATGAGATCTACAGCAAGATCTCCTATCGTGTTTATGCGGTAATCTTCACATTGATCAGCTTTATTCTTGCCAGCCAAGGGTTAAGCTCAATCATCATGGGAGCAATACCTATTCTTCTGATTATCTATCCCATTACGATTGTTTTAATTGTTTTAATCTTTATCGATAGACTATTAAAAAGGATGCCTAATTTGGCATTTCAATTACCGATTTATGTGACACTCATCATTAGTGCAATCTCGGTACTATTAGGATATCTCGATGATTCTAGCTTTAAAGCGGCTGTGGGATCGATCTTAAGCTATCTTCCTTATCAAGAGAGTGATATGGGCTGGATGATCCCGGCTATTGTTGCATTGGTTATCGGCCTTATCTTAGGAAAAGCGATCAAAAGAGAACATTAACCTCATCCCACCAAAAAATGAGTGTTAAATAAAAATAACGGAACCCCACTAATTTATAACTTTATAAGTTTGTAAAATGAATGGGGTTCCTTTTTTTACATCTTAAAAATAGCGTCAAAAGGGGCTCGGAAAAATTTTTCCCCTTCTAGTCACCTCTATAGAGAGGAAACAAGTGCAATTTCATCATCTTTAGAGATGCTTTAGGATAATTATCCGCAAAAAAGAGGTAGAAACCTGTGGATAACTTCGTGATAAAAATCATAGAGATTTATCCCCTAGACCATCCCTCTATTTATGATAATAGATATACACAGAAAAAAAGGGGGCTAAAACTTGATTATTCCTCAACAAAGGCGGTAAATTGTGGATAACTCTGTCTACTCATCATTATCTTTTATTAGTTAAAGGGATGAATATAATAATTATAGACAAGAGTTATAGAACGATCATTCTCTAGAGGTTTGCTATGTTAAAAAAATTAATTATTGGTAGTTCGCTACTATTCGCCACACAAGTGATGGCTCAAGATGTGATTAAAATCGGTATTGAAGGTTCTTATCCTCCTTTCAGCTACATCTCTGAAAATCAGACGATTGAAGGCTTTGAACCTGATCTAGCAAAATTATTTTGCGAAAAGATGGAACAGAAATGTGAAATTGTACAAGTTGATTTTGATGCACTAATCCCCTCTTTAAACACAAAACGTATTGATGCAATTTTGGCCTCAATGTCGATCACAGATACTCGTAAAAAAGCGATTAACTTCAGCAATAAGTATTATCAAACACCAGCAAGATTTGTCATTCCTGTTGGCAAAAGTATCGATATTACGGATGAAGGTTTAAAAGGTAAGAAGATTGGTGTTCAAAGTGGAACGATCCATGAGATCTATATGAATGACAAATATCGTCGATCTGCAGACGTTCGTAGTTATCGCAGTTTAGATGAAGCGATGATGGATCTTGAAACAGGTCGTATCGATCTTGTTTTTGCGGATGTTGTTCCACTCGATATTGGCTATCTCAAAGAAGATTATGCCGGTAAAATTGAGTTTATCGGACCTGCTTTCTTTGATGAGGAGTGGTTAGGAGAAGGTGTAGGGGTCGGTCTTCGTAAATCAGATACTGCACTTTTAGATCGATTCAATCAGGCGATTCAAGCATCTCGTGAAGATGGTTCTTATCAAGAAGTTGAAGCAAAATACTTTGATTACGATGTTTATGGGAAAGAGCCTGAAAAAGAGTAAAATAATGCTTTAAGAAAGGCTTAAAACACTTAAATTGAAGATTGAGTGGTTATTAATATTTTGAAACTGAAGAGAGTTAGCTAAAACTAACTCTTTTTTTGAGGAGCTTTAGAGTCAATTAAGAATAGCGAGTATAGAATCGTTATGATGTGGTAAGATCATTGATCTAGTGGATAAATGAGGGCATAAACAAGGGTTAGCCTAAAAATTGTCTACACGCCTTACAATGTCTATCAATAAATTTGTAATTTATGCAGAAATTGCGACAAATTGTTGCAACTAACTGAAAAATAGAACTATTTGATAGGGATCGATCAATACTTTGATACCTCTTCTGTAATTGGATTTAGCTACAATGATGAAACTAAATTTACCTAAAATTGGCTCAGCATCAGGTTCTGTTACCATTCCTGGTTCTAAAAGTATTTCAAATCGAATTTTACTTTTAGCCGCGATCACAGAAGGCGTTACAACCATCATCAATCTGCTACAGAGTGATGATACAGAGCGAATGTTGGAAGCTCTAAATACTTTAGGGATAAAAATTATTGAAAAAGATCCTACAGCCCGTATTTTTGAGGTTACGGGATCTTCTCATGGATTTCCCAACAAGAACGCCTCACTCTTTTTGGGGAATGCCGGGACTGCATTTCGCTCCTTGACTGCAGCGGTTGCTCTCAATCAGGGAGAGTATCAATTAACGGGAATACCCCGTATGCATGAGCGACCGATCAAAGATCTAGTAGATGCTTTAAGAACCTTGGGATGTCAGATCGAGTATCTTCAAAATGAAGGATATCCGCCCCTAAAGATCGGTAAGGGGGATTTTAAGGTTGATCGAGTCTCCATTAAAGGGGATGTTTCGAGCCAATACTTAACAGCTCTTCTTATCGCACTACCGCTCTTACAAAAAGAGATCACAATCGATATTGAAGGCGTTTTAATCTCTAAGCCTTACATAGAGATCACCTTAACGCTTTTGCGCCAATTTGGTATTGAAATTTCCCATCACGATTTTGAGTCCTTCACTATTCCTGCAGATACTAAATTTACCACTCCGGGCACTTTTTTTGTGGAGGGTGATGCTTCTAGTGCCTCTTACTTTTTAGCTTTAGGGGCATTAGCAGGGCCTTTAACAGTGAAAGGGGTAGGAACCTCCTCTATTCAAGGAGATATCCGCTTTGTTGATGCTTTAATAGAGATGGGTGCAGAGGTTGAGTGGGGGGAAAATGAGATCTATGTCTCTAAGCCTCAAAATGGCGTTTTAAGAGGAATTGATCTCGATTGTAACCACATCCCTGATGCGGCGATGACATTGGCAATTTTGGCTGTTTTTGCCAAGGGAAAGACCATATTACGCAACATTGGAAGCTGGCGCGTGAAAGAGACCGATCGAATTGCCGCAATGGCGACAGAATTGAGTAAAGTGGGTGTGAAGGTGGAAGAGGGGGAAGATTATTTGGTGATCTATCCCCAAGAAGAGATTTCTCCCGATGTCGAAATTGAGACTTATGATGATCATCGGATGGCGATGTGTTTCTCCCTTCTCTCACTTAAAGCCCCTATTACGATCTTAGATCCTCAATGTGTCGATAAGACCTTCCCAACCTATTTTGAGCTCTTTGCGAAAGTTACAAAATAGAGATTTTAGTGGGGTCATCTTCGATGTTTAAACATACATTTAAAACTGTCTATAAGCAGGGTTTTTCACTAGTAGAATTGATGATCTTAACGGTTATTGGTGCTATTTTGATCACAATGTTTTCTCAAAATATTTTAGGGATCAATGATGAGTCAAAACGGGTTAAAGTGAAGCAGAATTTACGCTCTATAGAGGGGGCATTAGCGATTTTTCGGGATGATCTCAATCGTTACCCAACAACGGAAGAAGGCCTTACTGTTTTGTTAGAAACGTCTGATGATCAGGCATGGAATGGCCCCTATATTCGAGAAGAGATCTTAATTGATCCTTGGGGCGTGCCCTATCTCTACGAGGCATCGGAGCAAAATTATCAAATTATGACTTTTGGTGCGGATAAAAAACGGGGCGGAAAAGGTCTTAATCGTGATATTACTCAACATCGAGGTGAGGGGATAGAGTCGTGATAAGCAATCTAAAAGCGTCCTCGCTATTAGATCATCAAAATCGGAGTAATGAGAGGCTGAGCGATCCCCTAAAGGAGATATCGGCGGTTGATATGCCCGTAAAGCCTTTAAAGATTCTCTATCAGGATGATACTTTGATCGCTATCGATAAGCCTAGTGGTTGGTTTGTTCATCGCTCTCCTCTCGATCCTAAAGTAACGGAGATTGTTCTACAACGATTGCGAGATCAAGTAGGTGCCTATCTCTATCCTGTACACCGTTTAGATCGACCGACATCGGGCGTACTCTGTTTTGCTTTAGATCAAGCGAGTGCTCGCGCTTTAGGGGCGCAATTTATGGCACATTCGTTAAAAAAAGAGTATCTCGCCTTAGTGAGAGGATATGTTGAGAATGAAGGGGTGATTGATTCCCCGCTCTCCTTTATCCGCGATAAGATTGCCGATCGAGATCGGGGAGAGATAGCTGATCAAGAGGCGATTACTTTCTACCATCCTTTAGCTCAATGTGAGATACCGTTATCCACAGGGAAATACCCAACATCTCGTTATACGCTTCTCTCTTTATCACCTGAAACGGGAAGAAAACATCAACTTCGCCGCCATATGAATCACTTCTCCCATCCTATTATTGGGGATAGTACATATGGTGACTTACGGCATAATAGGCTCTTTAGAGAGCATTATGATGTTGAGCGATTACTATTACACGCTTATCGTATCACTTTAGTGCATCCTAAAAGTGGAGAACCTTTAACGATTACAGCTCCTTTGGATAACTTGTGGATAACTCTGTTGACAAGGTTGGGATGGAATCCCTCTATCATTACCTCAATAGGGCTCCATAATTCTTAAGAATCATCTTTTGATATCATCTTTTGAGGTAAGAGTGAGCGCGGTAGTTGTCTTTCGTGGCTCTAACACCCTTTTTATGGATCGGGCTTGGTGAAAATAAAAAAAAGATCTATTCAATGATAGATCTTTTATTGATGGTGATCGTAAAAGAGAGCTCTAATCGAGAATTTTTCCCTTTGTCTCGGGAATTAAGAAGATAAAGGAGAGCGCAGAGAGGAGGTAGACACCGGAGATAAGGCTTAAAGCGTAGCTAATATCATGTTTCATCGCTAATGTTCCGATAATAACAGGTGCAAATCCCGCGATTCCTCGCCCTAAATTGAAGATAATATTTTGCGCAGAAGAGCGCGCTTCCGTTGGATAATGTTCAGAAAGCAGCGCACCGTAACCTCCCATCATGCCATTGACGAAGAATCCTAAAATTGCCCCTAAGAACATTAAGACGTAGTAGTTTGATTGTTGGAAATAGATCCAGACAAAAGCAGCACTCACTAAAAGAAAGAAGATATAGGTTGGACGGCGCCCTATTTTATCTGAAGTTGCGCCAAAAGTGAGTGTTCCGATAACCATCCCAATGGTTGTAATAATGGTCCAGAAGAAGGTCCCAGAGAGCGTAAAGTTATGCTCTTTAGCAAGCATCATCGGCATCCAGATCATAATGCCGTGAAAACCAAAGTTTTGGACACTGGTGGCAATAATGAGCCCAATGGTGGTCAATGTTGTGCGCGAATCTTTAAATAGTGGCTTGATCGATATCTTATTCCGATTTTCCCGTTTTACTTGTAACCAGATCTCTGGCTCACTAAGATTTCGACGAGTCCACCAGACTAAAAGTGCCGGGAGTGCGCCAATAAGGAACATTCCATGCCAACCGATATAGGGTGAGAGGAGGCTTACTAATGCCGCTAAGACGATTCCTACCTGGAAGCCGATCGCGACTACCGCAGTTGCGCGCGAACGCTTATGTGCCGGCCATGTTTCTGCTACCAATGTCATGCCGATACCAAACTCTCCCCCTAAACCTAAACCGGCGATAAAGCGGAAGATGGTAAACATCTCAGCGCTTGTTGAGATTGCCGCAAGCCCGGTAAAGATCGAGAAGAGGAGAATCGTCCAGTTAAAGACACGAACGCGACCAAACTTATCTGCCAGCATTCCAAAGAAGATACCACCGATGACCGTTCCTATTAAGGTGATGGTCTGAATCATGCCACCTTCAGCATCTGTTAATCCAAATTCTGCTTTAATAAGAATCATCGCAAAGGCGAGAATCATAATATCAAGGCCATCCATAGCATAGCCTAATGTGGAGGCGAGTAATGTCTTTCGATCACCTTTTTTGATAATCGGCACCTGTGTCTGCTGTTGCATAAAAGATCCTTTCTGAATGAGTAGGAGGGGGAGATTAAAACGGAAAATATTATAGCAAGATCTTACTTGAACTGATAAAAAAGCCGCCATTTTTGCAGAAGGTTAGTTGAATTATGAGAAGGGCGCGTCAATAGATCTGCGCTTAATTGATCAGTGAGGGAAAAGCCTTTGATTTTCCCCCTTATCATTCAAATAATTTCTCTTTTAGAGTCACAATGTTATTATTGCCCTTCAAATTAACTGTGGTTCGCAACCATCCCACATGAAAAAACTAGGAATGAATAATGAGTAATAAGAAAGAGCAATTAGAAAATTTAACCCTATTAGGTAATCAAGCAACGATCTATCCTACTGAATATACGCCCCAAATTTTAGAGACATTTAAAAATGCGCATCCCGATAGAGAGTACTTTGTCAATTTTCATTGTCCTGAATTTACAACGCTCTGTCCGATGACAAATCAACCCGATTTCGCGACAATCTATATCTCTTATGTCCCAACAATTGAGATGGTGGAGAGCAAATCACTAAAACTCTACCTCTTTAGTTTTAGAAATCATGGCTCATTTCATGAAGATTGCGTCAATATTATTATGGATGATCTTATTAAATTGATGGATCCTCTCTATATTGAGGTACGCGGGGAATTTACGCCTCGAGGTGGAATCTCGATCCATCCATATGCTAATTATGGAAAAGCAGGAACTCAATGGGAAGCGGTCGCCACTCAGCGCTTAGCAAATTTTCAATTTTAAAGAGTTATCTGAGTCATCTTGTTAAAGATGCTCTAAAGGTTAACTAAAAAAACACTAAAATTGATGAGAAGTCGATTGAAAGTTGATTGAAAGTTGCTTTTCTCCCTATTTCGATACTTTTTTAATATTGATTAAATAAAAAGATTATTGAATTAATCTTTCATCTAATCCTGTTATTGCCGATTATTTAACTCAATTTTAACGCTATTTAAAAATGAATTTCGGTGAAAAAGAGAAGAGGGATGAAGCGTTACCCGATACGCATAAAAGAGATAAGATAGAAAGCTCTTTTTCTTAGATCATCTTTTAATAATAAATCAATCGATTTGTCTATTAATTGATCATATTGCAAACTTTTTGTAAAAAGTTTCCCTTTGTTGTAAAAAAATATATAAAAAAACAGATCTCTCAAAAAAGGCTATTAATGGCTATTTTGAGAGATTTTTTTGTTTTTTTAGAGTAAAAAAAGCGCAAAAAGTGATTTTATAATTTGGGAAACGCTATTCCGCTTTGCTATGTTGTATTTAAGGATATGGAAATAAAAAAAGAGCAAAGGAGTGATTGATTGAAGAGATTCCTTTACCAGAAGGAAGCTTAAGAAATTAATCAGAATTAATCAGAGTTAATCGAAAATAATCGAAAATAATCGAAAATGATCAATATTTTATTATTTTGAGAATAAAATCAGAATCTATTTAAGGATATTTCAATAGAGTTGGAATAAGAAGTGTGGGCTATTTTCTAGTAGAGAATGGCCTCTTTGAAAGCGATAATTTATATAAAGCATATGTAAAATATATATATAAATATAATTTAATCTGCTCTCAACTACTCTTTCTAATCATCAATTATGATTCACGACTCTCAATTGACACTGGTGATAGCACTCCTCACTCTGACAAATGAAGATGTAACAGATATTGCTGTAGATACCCTGTTGCTGGAAGATTTAATAGAGGATTAAGATCGCTCTAGAGAGCGATTAACTACAAGAAAGGATCTTAATTTTAACCATGATGTAGAAGAAACCAAAGGAGAGTTGTAATGAGCATGAAAACAGCAGGAGAGAGATTTCGCGAAGCATTAAAAGAGGAGTCTCCCCTTCAATTAATGGGGGTGATCAATGCCAACCACGCCTTGTTAGCTGAAAGAGCAGGTTTTAAATCGATCTATCTTTCAGGGGGTGGTGTAGCGGCAGGATCATTGGGTATACCTGATCTTGGAATTACGACGTTGCAAGATGTGTTGATCGATATTGATCGTATTACCAATGTCACCGATCTTCCCTTAATTGCAGATGCTGATATCGGATTTGGAACCTCAGCCTTCAATGTGGCGCGTACCGTGAAGTCTTTTATTAAGGCGGGTGCTGCTGGATTACATATTGAAGATCAGGTGGGTGCAAAACGTTGTGGTCATCGTCCTAATAAGGAGATTGTCTCTAAAGAGGAGATGGTTGATCGTATAAAAGCAGCCGTTGATGCGAAGACTGATCCCAATTTTATGATTATTGCGCGTACCGATGCGCTTGCTGTAGAAGGGTTAGAAGCCTCTTTAGAGCGAGCCGCCGCTTATATTGAAGCCGGTGCTGATGCGCTCTTCCCAGAAGCGGTAACAGAATTACCCACTTATCGCGATTTTACATCAAAGGTTAATGTTCCGGTTCTTGCGAACATTACTGAATTTGGTCAAACGCCCCTATTTACGCTCGATGAGCTCAGAAGTGTTGGCATAGCTATTGCGCTCTACCCACTATCAGCTTTCCGAGCGATGAATAAGGCGGCAGAAACAGTGTATAACACCATTCGCAAAGAAGGAACTCAAAAGAGTCTCCTCCCTATGATGCAGACACGTGACGAACTCTACCAGAGTATTCGTTACTACGATTATGAAAAGCAGCTCGATCAGCTCTTTGCATCAAAAAAGTAGTAAAAACAGAGAAAACAGTAAAAAACAATAATAAATCTACCGATCTGTGAATTACACGGTAGAGCTGTAGCACTGTAAAAATTAATCACCTATATAAAGAGAATTCCTAGGAGGAAAAAAATGACGACTCAGAATGCGTCCGGCACTTTTCGCCCAAAAAAATCTGTTGCTCTTTCCGGCACTATTGCTGGAACCACTGAACTCTGTACCGTTGGTCGAAATGGTAATGAGCTCCATTATCGAGGGTACAATATTCTCGATCTTGCTGAGAATTGTGAGTTTGAAGAGGTTGCCCATCTCTTAATTCATGGGAAGCTTCCCAATGAGAGCGAGTTGCGCCTCTATAAAGAGAAACTGCAAGCATTAAGAGGACTCCCTGTCTCTATGCGTAAAGCATTAGAGACCCTACCGATGTCAGTTCATCCGATGGATGTTTTACGAACTGGCGTCTCCCTATTAGGTTGTATCTCTCCTGAAAAGGATGATCACAATACCGCAGGTGCAAAAGATATCGCCGATCGCTTGATCGCTTCACTGAGCTCAATGCTGCTCTATTGGTATCACTATAGCCATAATGGTGTCCGTATTGAGCTAGAGAGTAAAGAGGATTCTATCGGCGGTTACTTCCTACATCTACTCCATGGCAAGCGCCCTAAAAAATCGTGGGTTAAAGCGATGCATGCTTCGCTTATTCTCTATGCAGAACATGAATTTAATGCATCAACCTTTACCGCAAGGGTAATTGCCGGAACAAACTCCGATATCTATTCTGCCATCACAGGTGCTATTGGTGCCTTGAGAGGTCCTAAGCATGGTGGTGCAAATGAGGTCGCATTCGATATTCAGCAGCGCTATGATTCTCCCGATGAAGCGGAAGCTGATATTCTTGAGCGTTTAGCCAATCGTGAGATTGTCATTGGTTTTGGTCATCCTGTCTATACGGTTGCCGATCCACGTCATGAGGTCATTAAAAGGATCTCCTACGATCTCTCTCAAGAAGCGGGAACAATGCGCATGTACGATATTGCTGATCGTATCGAAGATGTGATGCAAAATCATAAAAATATGTTCCCCAATCTCGATTGGTTCTCAGCGGTCTCTTACCACATGATGGGGGTTCCAACGGCGATGTTTACCCCTCTTTTTGTAATCTCCCGGTCGGCAGGATGGGCAGCACATATTTTAGAGCAACGAAAAGATAATAAGATTATTCGCCCAGGGGCTCAATATACCGGCCCTGAAGAGCTCCAATTTATCCCCATTTCAGAGAGAGAGTAGATTTGAAATAGGCGGTTCATTGATAAAAGAGTATGGAGTGATGTCTTGTATGATTCATACCCATAGGTGTACTCATGCGGGGGTAGAGAGATACCTATGATTACAGCAATGCTCCATACTCTTTCTCTAAGACCTTATCTCTATTTCGAATCTTTTAGATCGGAGTAATGGATTTAATCCGATCATCATTTATCAATCTCTACAATGACCCAGATATATTGTGGATCATTTTAATGATTGATAAGTCCCTTATAAGTAGATAAGTAGCCCATAAGCCATCTATTGAATTACCACTAATACCCCACCGATTACCTATTCATTATTTATAAACTGTTCGTTAAGTTCATTTAATTATTAGTCATTTAATTATTAATCATTTAATTATTAATCATCTAAAAATAGGAGATATATCTATGTCTAAAGAGAGAGAAGTTAAGTTTGATCAGGTATTGGTCGATATTGTCGATTATGTTCGTAACTATGAGATTAAGTCAGATTTGGCTTATCAGATTGCGCAATATTGTCTAATTGATACTTTAGGCTGTGGGCTTGAAGCACTCGATTATCCTGAATGCACTAAGCTTTTAGGACCAATTGTTCCCGGTACGGTGGTTCCGCATGGTGCAAAAGTTCCTGGAACACAGTTTCAGTTAGATCCTGTTCAAGCCGCTTTCGATATTGGCGCAATGGTTCGTTGGTTAGATTTTAATGATACATGGCTTGCCGCAGAGTGGGGACACCCTTCTGATAATCTTGGTGGAATTTTAGCCGTTGCAGATTGGCTCTCTCGTGTGGCAGTTGCTTCAGGTAAGAAGCCATTAACGATGAAAGCGGTTCTAAAAGCGATGATCAAGGCTCATGAAATTCAAGGATGTATTGCGCTTGAAAATGCCTTCAATCGAGTGGGATTAGATCACGTTATTTTGGTAAAAGTTGCCTCAACAGCTGTTATTTCAGAGTTGTTAGGCTTAAGTGAAGAGGAAGCTCTCAATGCTCTATCACTGGCTTTTGTTGATGGTCAATCACTGCGAACCTATCGCCATGCTCCTAATACTGGCTCACGTAAATCGTGGGCGGCTGGAGATGCGACCTCTAGAGCTGTACGTCTCAATTTAATGGCGCAGAAAGGGGAGATGGGGTATCCCACTGCATTAACGGCAAAAGTATGGGGCTTTTATGATGTCTTATTTGAAGGGAAGCCTTTCCAATTTCAGCGCGATTATGGCACTTATGTGATGGAAAATGTTCTCTTTAAGATCTCTTATCCTGCTGAATTCCACTCCCAAACGGCTGTTGAAGCGGCAATGACGCTCAAGAAACGTCTCGATGACTTAGGAAAGAGTTCAGATGATATTGAGCGTATCGATATTCGAACGCATGAAGCATGTATTAGAATTATTGATAAGAAAGGGCCACTTAATAATCCGGCAGATCGAGATCACTGTATTCAATATATGGTCGCTGTCCCCTTAATCTTTGGTCGTTTGACAGCAAGTGACTATGAGGATGATATTGCTAAAGATCCTCGTATTGACGCTTTGAGAGATCGAATCATCTGTCAGGAAGATCCTCAATTTACAAAAGATTACTTCGATCCAGATAAGCGCTCAATCGCAAATGGTTTAACGATCACGTTAAAAGATGGCACAAAACTTGATGAAGTTGTTGTGGAGTATCCGATCGGCCATGCGCGTCGTCGTGAAGAGGGAATGCCGGTTCTTGTTGAGAAGTTTAAGCGTAATTTAGCGCGTAGATTCCCTGCAAAACAGCAAAAAGCAATTTTAGAGATCTCCTTAGATCGTGATGCACTCTGGGAGATGCCGGTTAATGAATATGTTGATCTCTATGTGATCTAAATATCATCTCATCTCATCTCGCTCTATTTTCAGTTATGAGGAGTAACTATCATTGATATTGATGGTCATTGATAGTTATTAGAGATTATTAGAGGTTATTAAAAATAAGGAGGGAGAGAATGAATCTCTCCTTCTTACAAGTTTCAGGTGTGATCTACTTTAAAACTCCCTAAAGAGAGATCTCTAGAGGGAAATTTTAATAGTAGATTACTTCTTGAAAATAGATCACTCTGTGATCATTTCTCCTTCAATATGAAGATCTTTGCTCGGCTTGCCGAGCTTTTTTTATTACTTTTTAATGATTGACTCATCGATTGATCTTATCTCTTTTTTTGCAAAAAAATACCTTAAGATCTTTAACCTTAAGGTATTGTCATGATCGTTAAGTAGATCAATCGATAGAGCTTGAGTTGGGAGATTTTATGATTCTCTCTCTGCTCTCTCCTCTTTTTTCTGATGTGCAGCTTCCTCTCTTTCCGCATTACCTGCTTCGATCTCTTTGCCTAAGAAGTAGG
Organism: Ignatzschineria indica; assembly: GCF_003121925.1. Classification (NCBI taxonomy): domain Bacteria; kingdom Pseudomonadati; phylum Pseudomonadota; class Gammaproteobacteria; order Cardiobacteriales; family Ignatzschineriaceae; genus Ignatzschineria; species Ignatzschineria indica. The sequence goes on from NZ_QEWR01000008.1 coordinate 64,599, forward strand.
AGATTGCTGTTCGAATGACCACAATGCCGCCGAGGATTAACATATCATCGATCGAAGGATTCATAATTGTCTCAATAATATCGGAGGCGATTAGAATTTCGAGGCTTAGGAGGATATAGGATCCGAGATAGACCTTAATCCCATTATTTTTCTGGGCAATCGCAAATCGATCTTCCCTTGAACACTCATTTCTAATAAAGCCGAAAGCAGCTTTAATAACACCAATCAATAGTACAAGAATAGAGAATCCATTGAGGATATCGACTAAGAGCTCAACAGCCCATTCAAGAGAGTGAAACGTCATAAAGTTACTCCATAAAGATGACTATTTACCCCAACTGCTAGGATCTTTATTCCATTCAGTCAGAGCAAGGCGTTCCTCTTCATTAATAATATTTTTAGCAAGGGCTGTTTCGACTAATGCCGGGTAGTTACTGAGCGTTGCATGGCGCAGGTTTTCACGTTTAAAGTTTTCATCTGCAATAGGTAACTCGTACGAGAAGATTGCCGCAACCCCTAATACATCCGCGCCAGCCTCTCGAAGTGCATGAGCACAAGTGATGGAGCTTCCACCTGTGGAGATGAGATCTTCAACAATAACCACTTTCTGCCCTGGTTTGATAATTCCCTCAATCATATTACCGCGACCATGTTTTTTGGGTGAACTACGAACATAGACCATCGGTTTTTCTAATACTGCGCTCACCCAAGAAGCGTGTGGAATACCGGCGGTAGCCGTGCCGGCAACGACCTCTGCTTCGGGAAATTTTTCTCGAATCAATTCAATGAGATTTTTTGAGATAAATTTACGAACGGCGGGATAACTAACAATTAAGCGATTATCACAATAGATGGGTGATTTTAAACCTGAAGCCCAGGTAAATGGTTTTTGTGGAGAGAGTGAAACAGCATCAATTGAGAGAAGTGCTTCAGCGACATCATGTGCAACATTTGTTTTCATCATAGCGTTCTATTCCATTCTTCTTTAACAGTGTAATAAGCTTTAAGAGGATCTTTAGCTTGCGTGATTGAGCGACCGACAACGATATAACTTGCACCATTTTTCTTCGCTTCAAATGGGGTCATAATTCTGCGTTGATCATCAGCAGCATCTGATGCGAGACGAATTCCTGGCGTAACACAGAGGAAGCTTTCACGGGTATTCTCTTTAACCATCTTCGCCTCTAATGCCGAACAGACAACGCCATCGAGACCAGAGTTATTTGTAATTTTACTATAATGGATGACCGATTCGAGTAGGCTCGTTTGGATATTCTGCTCTCGTTGCATTTCGATCTCGCTCATACTAGTCAATTGAGTCACAGCAATAAGGCGTGGGCGCTTTGCATTACCACTTCCAATCTCTAATCCTTCAAGTGCTTCTTCCATCATGCGTTTACCACCCGCAGCGTGAACATTGACCATATCAACGCCCATCTTTGCAAGGCCGATCATTGCGCTCTTAACGGTATTGGGGATATCGTATAGTTTTAGATCTAAAAAGACCTCATAACCACGCGCTTTGAGTGTTTCTACTAACATCGGCCCTTCATTGTAGAAGAGTTCCATTCCGATCTTTATATAGAGCTCTTCTTCTTTTGGCATCATCTCCAAAAAAGCCTTTGTCTCAAGGTAATTTGGAAAATCTAGTGCAATTATAGGTTTTGTCATTATCGATTTATCTTCTTTCTTTTTTCCAAAAAAAAACCGACTATTGTCGGCTATTTAAAACAGATAAGGAGAACGATAGATGGTGATGCTATTCACTTGCATAATCTACTCTCCTTATTGCTTACTATCTCTATAGATGTTTTGACATTTTCGTCTACATAAAATTGGCAATATTCTAACACTAGAAGTAGCACTTGAAAAGAAAGAGCTTTTTAAAATTTCTATCTTACTGTTTTATATATAATTTATTTTTCACCTGTTAGATTCCCCTTCTACTATTGATCGCTCTCTTTTCAATGGAATTTAGATATAAGAAGCGCTCTAAGATCATTATCGGAGCTGTGGGAACTCACTATTACATCCTTATCATACCGGCATGTCCGTAGGTGGTATCTTTGATGGCAGAGCAAATTCCTCTTTAAGATAGACCTTGTGGATAACTTTGTGGATAGCTGTGGGTAAAAATGTGGATAAGATCTATTTATGAATGAAATAATTTAGGGATATATCCGTTATAAATTTTTCTGTTACATCAAAAGGGGCTGCTTTTTAATTGTCTATTTTAGAGAAGTTGTCAGGACTTTTTAGCTGAAATTCTTTCTAAGAATAGCTGAGATAGAGTGTGATCGATAATTAATTGCCACTTAAATCACTCATAATTGTGGTAATAAAATGACTTAAACTCTGATAAATCAATGAGATTACACTTTTCTATAGAGCACTTAGTAAAAATATTTGATGATTGCTATAGACAAAGCGAATAAAAGCATTAATAATAAGAATCATTCTCAATAGGTACTGTTCTCAAAAGAGATAGAGAATCAATTGAGATTCATTTTTAAATTTTACTCTATATTTTATCTTCTACTTTATTCACCATTGCTTTGTGCAATCTGATTGACGATTTAGGTCTGTGATTTAGGAATTATTATGAAACTTTTTTTAAAAAAGAGCCTCTTATCTCTCTCCCTCTCATTAGCAGTTGCGATGGCTAGCCCAAAAGCAGTTGTGATGGATTTTGGTGCGGTTGATACGTTACAAGCACTAGATGCCACAGATCTGATTGTTGCACTTCCTAAAGGGAATTTACCGACCTATCTTCAATCATTAGATTGGAGTCATGCAGAAGATAGTGGTGGGATGAAAAATCCTGATCTAACGAAGCTTGAGGAGATGGAGATCGATTTTATTGTGATCTCTCCCCGTTTAGGAAATCAGATTGAGGTCTTAAATGAGTATGCGCCGGTATTAAACTTTACGGTTGATTCTGATCATTATCTTGAGTCAGCTTCTAAAAATATTAAGCAGTTAGCTCAATTAGCGAATAGAGAGCAAGCAGCGGAAGAAGCGCTGGTAGCACTTACTGATGAGATCGCACAGATTCAGGCTAAGATCGCAAAGAGTGATCAAAGAGCGCTTGTTGTGATCCACAATGATGGAAAATTGATGGCAACACCAACAAGTGGTAGTGCGAAGTTTATCCACAATGTTCTGGGGGTAAAAAATGCAGAAAAGATGCCTAAAGAGGGGCGTCAAGCCGCAGACTTACCCTATCTGACATCAGTTGCGCCAGATTTAATCTTTGTGATTGATCGCAGTGCTGCAATTGGTAGCACACCGATGGATCAAGAACAGGTGGAAAAATCCCTAATAACCCCCCTCAATGAAGTGCTCGATAAAGAGGTGAAGATAGTCTATTTAGATCCAACGCTTTGGTATCTCTCTGGTAATGGATTAATCTCCATTGTCAAGGAGGCGCAGGAGATTGAAGCGGCACTGAAGCAGGCGTCGAATCAGTAGCTCTTAATAGGAACCTATTATCGATACTAAGACTTGAAGCTGGGCATCGATATCGAGATCTGGAAAAGCGTTATTTTAAATCTTCACTGGTAATTTTTAATTTTCACCATTTCTTTGTATCCCTAGGGATACTCCTTTCTAGCAGTTGTTTTGTTGTTCTTTTAAACTTTAATTTCTACTTTTGAATCAAAGTTTCTGCTCTTGGCCCTGATTGATCGAGATAAAATTTGTTGACTTCCTCCAAAAAACATGCAAATTATATCCTAAGTATCTCGATTAAATCAGGGTCTTTTTTAATTCTCTTAATTGTAGTTTCTTAATTATCGGTTGTTAAAGCGGTTGTTAAAGCGGTTGTTAAATTTGGATTTTCGATAGTAGAGATTTAAATATGAGATCAAACGATGAAATCATTATGAATTTAATGTGAACCTGATATTAGATGGGTACTTGATTGACCTCTAGAAAGAGAAGTCACCTTATAAATAGAGATAGGGATTTAATAACAGATGATTCACTCGACACACACTATTCGTTTTTTCCGTCGTTGGTGGTTACGCGCATTGTAGCGGGTAAGCACTTTTTTATGACGTTAAAAAAGAGTGTTGAGAGAAGAGGCCCGCAATATGCGGGTCTTTTTTTATGCTCCATATTGCGCTCATCAGATTTGTTAGGCCTCAAAGTACAAACTTATAAATAGAATCAGAAAGATCACTTTTTAGTTCGAGTGCCTTTAAGCCGATAAAGCGATAGTTAAATTATAGGAGACCTTATGGAAGCCCCTGTTGTAGCAGAAATTTTTACCTTAAGTCGAGAGATCCCTTCCCACTTTGAACCTTTTGACCTCTTTGAAGGAGTGATGAAAAAGGGGCAATCCTCATTAGGAATGCTCTTTGAATCGGCTCGTACCGATAATCAGAGTGCTTTAAAGAGTATGATGATCACAAAGGTGGCACTTCGGATCACGGCATTAAAAGAGCAAGTAACGGTTGAGGCATTGACACCTTTAGGCGAGCATCTACTTAGAGATTTAGAGAGAAGCTTCCCCTCTGCGGTTATAGAGGTCGCGGCTCGCTCTATAAAGCTCTCTTTCCCTTGTGACCAATATACGCGTGGAGTATTAACTGTATTAGATCCTCTGTTGGCTCTGAAAAATCCGCAATTCTCCCCTTTCATTGGGGGGTTGTTTGGATATGATCTTGTCGGTGAGTATTACCAGATTCCCGTGCCGGAGAAGGGGCGAGATCTCGATCTCTGTCTCTTTTTAGCAGAAGAGCTCATTCAGATCGATCACAAAGAGAATCAAGTAATCTATGAACATCTCTATCTAGAGAGCGATAAGCGAGATCGTTTAGAGATCTATCGCTCTTTTAATCAAAAGGCCGCTCATTATAGTGATCTGATTGAAAAACTGGCAGGAGAAAGAGCTGATTTCCCCACAATATCCCCAGAGTTATCCATAGGAGAGCTGGGGATTACTGAAAAGATCGAAGAAAATGGATCAGGAAAGAGGTTAGAAGAGGAGATAAGTGGACGTTATCCTGAAACTTATTCACAAAGTTATCCACAGGCTACTTCTGATCGAGATGAATCGGCTCATCATTCAGAGATCCAAGAACCGATTGTTAGTGCTCAAAATGGTGTTGTTACGCCTGATCGTGGCACCTTTAAAAAGATTGTTGAACACTTTATTGCTAAAACTACTTCGGGAGAGTTATTACAAGTAGTACCATCACGTCGTTTCTCTCTCCGATGCCACTCCCCTTTTAAGAGTTATCGTCAATTAAAACGCGCCTATCCAAGTCCTTATCTCTTCTATCTACATGATCGCGATTTTACCCTCTTCGGCGCATCTCCTGAGTCGGCGCTTAAATACTCCCCTTATACTCGGGAGTTAGAGCTCTATCCTATTGCCGGAACAAAGCGTCGGGGATTAGTTTCTGGAGAGATCGATCCGGAGCTTGATTCGCAGATGGAGGAGCTTCTAAAGAGTGATCCTAAGGAGTTAGCGGAACATTTGATGTTAGTCGATTTAGCTAAAGAGGATCTTGGCAAGGTTTCAGAAGAGGGGTCTATCTATGTTAAAGATCTTTTGAAAGTAGATCGTTATCGCTATGTGATGCATTTAGTTTCTCGAGTTGCCGGAAGACTTAAAGAGGGCTTAACATCTATCGATGCTTATCTTGCGGTGATGAATATGGGGACATTAACCGGAGCTCCTAAGATTGAGGCGATGCGTCAAATCTATCAATTTGAAGAGGAGGCGCGTGGAAGTTATGGCGGAGCTATAGGTTATGTGGAAGGATTGATGCAGGGAGATCGCTTCGATAGTGCAATTACAATTCGATCAGCTTATGTTAAAGAGGGAATCGCCTATGTACAGGCAGGCGCCGGAATTGTCGCAGATTCTGATCCTGAGAGTGAGGTTGAAGAGACAGAAAATAAGGCCAGTAGTGTTGTGATGGCAATTTTAGAAGCAAATTCTCAATCGATTTAAAAAGCATGCTACCTTTAGAGATTGCTTTTGAGCAGCAGTGAGGATTCTCACCGATATTTTCGCAAATATTTAAAGTTTAAGTGATTTTTACCCAAGATCACTGAATTTACTTAAATTGATAGGGATCTCTCTCTTACAAAGAGGGGAGGTTTTAGAGATTCATCATCATTATAGAGGAGAGAAAAGTGCTCTCATAATCGATTAAATCTCTTTTAAGAGGATATTTGCGTTTGGAATAATTTAAATCGAGATAGGAGTAATTTTAGATGCAAGCGTTAGCTCGTTTGAGCCAATTTGTGGGGAAGACATTCGCTTTTTGGGTACTGCTCTTTGCAGGATTAGCCTTTTTTACCCCCGATACTTTTAAATTTATTGGACCTTATGTTCCTTGGTTGTTAGGCATTGTGATGTTAGGGATGGGGATGACCCTGACTCTCTCCGACTTTGGCGAGATTTTACGCCATCCTAAAGCGGTCATTTTAGGTGTTGTCGCGCAATTTGTTATTATGCCACTTCTTGCTTATGGTTTATCGATGGCCTTTATGTTACCGGCACCGATTGCGGTAGGGATTATTCTTGTGGGGTCTTGTCCAGGAGGAACCGCTTCTAATGTCATTACTTTTTTAGCAAAAGGTAATATCGCCCTCTCGGTTGCTTGTACCTCCGTTTCAACATTATTAGCGCCACTCTTAACGCCTCTAGTCTTCTATCTATTAGCGAGTCAATGGATCGATATCTCTATGGGAGCCATGTTTATGTCAGTCTTGAAGATGGTACTACTGCCCATCGCTATTGGCGTTCTATTACGAATGCTCTTTAAAAAGCGAATAGAGCAGGCAACAGAGGTATTACCACTTGTCTCTGTAGCGGCAATTGTTCTGATTGTTGCCGTTGTGGTGAGTGGTAGTAAACAGTCGATTATTGAGTCAGGGTTACTCATTTTTGGTGTTGTGGTACTCCATAATGGATTAGGTTTCCTCTTCGGTTTTTGGGTGGCAAAACTCTTTAAGCTCAATTATGCCGATAGTAAGGCGGTTTCCGTAGAAGTGGGTATGCAAAACTCAGGTTTAGGTGCAGCATTAGCGAAGACCCATTTTGCGATCGATCCTGTTATTGCAGTTCCGAGTGCTATCTTTAGCCTTTGGCATAATATTTCAGGCCCTATCTTAGCAACTTATTGGGCCGCAAGAACCGATGAAAAGGGAAAACAGAAGAGTGAAGTAAAAGTAGCACGTTAATATAGATCATTATTATTGATAGATCATTTTAATTTTAAGAGGCAGATAACTGGAAGGTTATCTGCTTTTTTTATTGTTTCTTTTTATTGTTTTTTTAATGTTTCTTATAATTGCTGATTTATGAACACCACCATAAATATTATTATTCTAAATATAAATGTTATTTGTGCAGTTATTATTCACATAAACACTTTTTATTAAAATGTTATCTTGAGATATCTGTGTAGTAATGTTGATTATCCTCCTTCTCGCCCAAGATCTTTTCAATTACTGAATATTTAAACAATTTTTAATAAATCTATAGAAAAAATAGTGATTAATCTTCTATAAATTCTATAAAATTAAATCTTTATAGCTTTATATAAAAATATTACAATGAACAGGTAGCACATTTCCTATTTTCGATATGAATATGATCTATATGGAGTCATTATGTCTAAGAAGAAAGTTGCAAGAATTGTTGTAGAAGCACTTGAGCAAGCGGGTGTTAAACGTTGTTATGGTGTCGTGGGCGATACGTTAAATGATGTGACCGATGCGATGCGTTATCACACCGATATTGAGTGGGTTCATATGCGTCATGAAGAGGCTGGAGGCTTTGCCGCCGGTGCTGAAGCTTATATGACAGGAAACTTAACTGCTTGTGCCGGCTCCTGTGGTCCTGGAAGCCTTCACTTTATCAATGGTCTTTATGAGAGTCATCGCAATGGTGCGCCGGTCGTCCTTATTGCCAGTCAATTACCTACAAATGTATTAGGCACAGACTTTCCTCAAGAAGTAGATTATATGCCGATCTATAAAGGGTGCTCTGTCTTTTGTGAAGAGGTTAAAAATCCCCATGAAGCAAAACGTGTGATTATGACCGCTTGCCAAGAAGCGATCGCAAAGCGGGGTGTTTCTGTTGTGATCCTCCCTTCCGATATTAGTGCTACTGAGGTAGAGGATACCCCTATTTTACAACCACAAGCACCGAGTGCTCCAGTGATTCGACCAACAGATGGGGAGATTAAAGCAATTGCAGAGCTTCTCAATAGTGGTAAGAAGATCGGTGTTTTTGCCGGCGTAGGTTGTGCCGGAGCATTTGATGAGATTATTGCTCTTTGTGAAAAGTTAAAAGCCCCGATGGCGCATACCTCAAGAGCAAAGGATTTTGTAGAAGGCAATAATCCTTATAACGTTGGTATGACCGGTATGCTAGGAGTTCAATCTGGTTATGAGATGATTAAAAATTGCGATACGCTCTTAGTTTTAGGGGCTGATTTTGCTTGGTCACAATTTTATCCTAAGAATGCCGAGATTATTCAGGTCGATCTCAATCCTAGTCGATTAGGTTTACGTCATGCCATAAAACTGGGTGTGATTGGTGATGTTAAGGAGACCTTAAAAGCACTATTGCCGGCGCTAGAGAGTAAGAGTGATACTGCATTTTTAGATCATTATCGTCAGTTACATACAAAATGTATGGCGAAACTTGATAAGAAAGCCGTGGCTGATCATGAAGGTTTAATCCATCCTCAATACTTAATAGAGTTATTGAGTGAGTATGCCGATGAAGATGCTATTGTTACCGGCGATACCGGTTCAGCGATGGCTTGGGTCAATCGCCATTTCCATACGAATGGTCAACGCCGCACATTGCTCTCGATGAAACATGGAACAATGGCAAATGCGATGCCACAAGCGATTGGAATTCAGAAAGCCTACCCCGATCGTCAAGTCATCTCTGTTTCAGGAGATGGTGGATTAGCGATGTTAATGGGAGATCTATTAACCTTAGTTCAAGAGAAGATTCCTTTAAAAGTGATCGTTCTCAATAATGGTACCCTCGATTTTGTGGAGTTAGAGATGAAAGCTGAGGGAATTGTGAATAGTTATACCGATCTGCAAAATCCTGATTTCTCCAAAGTAGCAGAAGCGATCGGCATTAAGGGCTTTCTTGTGAAAGGTTCTCATGAGTTAGAGGCAACACTGAAAGAGTTTCTAGCGTATGAAGGTCCGGCATTACTTGATGTACATGTTGAGCGCTTAGAGCTTATTTGGCCTCCTCATGCTGAATTTACTAACTATGAGAATATGGCGCTTTATGGAGCGAAAGCAATCTTAGGTGGAGAAGGGCACACCTTTTTTGAGATGTTAAAAGAGAACTTTTTAGAGAAGTAGTGATTCGGCATTAATTGTTCGGTATTCATCATGATATAGAAAATGGTATGAAAGGAGCGATCTAACAGTTCAGTAAGAGCCGTGAAGGTCGCTCTATTTTTATCATTCTATAAATCGATAGGAAGAGAAAAGATGGCAAAGAAGAAAGTAGCACAGATTATTGTGGAGACATTGGAGCTCTTTGGAGTAAAGCGTTGTTATGGTGTGGTCGGCGATACGCTCAATGATGTTACCAATGCAATGCGTTTTCATACGGAGATTGAGTGGGTTCATGTGCGCCACGAAGAGGTGGGTGGATTTGCCGCTGGTGCAGAATCTTTTATGACCAAAGGTTTAACCGCTTGTGCCGGCTCTTGTGGTCCTGGAAGCCTACACTTTATCAATGGTCTTTATGAGAGTCATCGCAATGGTGCACCGGTGGTTTTGATAGCTAGCCAGCTTCCAACCGCTGTATTGGGCACCAATTTTCCTCAAGAGGTGGATTATAAACCGATTTATGAGGGGTGTTCAGTCTATTGTGAAGAGGTTAAAAATCCCCATGAAGCGAAGAGAGTGATTATGACTGCCTGCCAAGAAGCACTTGCAAAGCGGGGTGTTGCGGTAGTCATTCTTCCTTCTGATATTAGTGCAACGGAGGTTGAGGATCTCCCTATTCGCCAGCTCTATCAACCTAAACATCCATTGATCTATCCACAAGAGAGCGAGCTGGTAAAATTAGCAAAAATTATCAATAGCGGTGGTAAAGTTGGAATCTATGCCGGAGCGGGATGTGAAGGGGCGCATGAAATAGTGATTGCGTTAGCAGAGCGCCTTAAGGCGCCGATTGCGCATACTTCTCGCGGAAAAGATTTTATTGAAGGGGAGAACCCTTACAACGTTGGTATGACCGGTATGATGGGGATTAAATCGGGATATCAGATGATTGAAGAGTGTGACACGCTCATTATTTTGGGCGCTGATTTTGCTTGGTCTCAATTTTATCCTAAGCATGCCAAAATCGTTCAGATCGATCGAGATCCTCAAAAACTTGGGCTTCGTCACGGCATTGAGCTAGGGCTTATTGGTGATATTGAGCCCACCTTAGAGCGATTATTACCCCATCTTGATCAGCGTGAGTCGACAGAATTTTTAGATCGTTGTCGTCATCTTTATCAGAAAACAGTGAAAAAACTCGATAAGAAAGCTGTTGCCGCAAGTGAAGAGCTCATTCACCCTCAATATTTGACAGAGCTATTGAGTGAATATGCTAAGAAGGATGCTTTTGCAACCGCTGATGGTGGTTCTGCTACTGTCTGGTTACTGCGTCATTTTGAAACATTGGGAACGCGTCGAACATTAGTATCACTTAAACATGGAACAATGGCGAATGCGATGCCTCAAGCGATCGGTATTCAGAAATCTCATCCCGATCGACAAGTGATTGCGCTCTGTGGTGATGGGGGAATGACCATGTTGATGGGGGATCTATTGACGATTGTTCAAGAGAAGCTCCCCGTTAAGATTGTCGTGATCAATAATGGAACGCTCGATTTTGTAGAGTTAGAGATGAAAGCTGATGGTATGGTTAATAGCTATACCGATCTACAAAATCCTGACTTTGCACTAATGGCAGACTCTATTGGAATGAAAGGATTCTCCGCAAAAGGTTCTCATGAGTTAGAAGAGAGTGTTAAAGCCTTTTTAGAACATGAAGGTCCGGCATTACTCGATGTTCATACGAGTCGTTTAGAGCTGATCTACCCTCCTCATGCAACGCCCGGAAATTATCTCAATATGGCACTCTATGGTGCAAAGGCGATCATTGGTGGTGAAGGGGAGAGTTTCTTTGGAATGTTAAAAGATAACTATCTACGGAAATAGAGGCTTTCCATCAGTGGTAAATGATCATGTTTTAAATGGTTTGTGATTCGCTGTAATGATTCACTATTACTGCTAAAGAAAAGGTCTCACTTCAATATTGAAGTGAGACCTTTTATCTTCCTGTACCTGTTTCAGTTTCTGCTACTACTTCGATTTACGCTTGTAATCGATCATTTGATTATTTCATCTGATCAGATGGATCGTGATGTTAAGCAAGCGCACTATCGTCTTTATTGATCAATTTAATGGGAAGCTTTTTAATATTGATAGTGATAATCGTGATGACAATAACTGCTCCGATGAGGTCTGTCACTGTCTCTGGAACGACTAACATCAACGCGCCGGCAGCTAAAATAATGCGACCGATAAAACTAAAGCTACACTTGAAATAGCCTTCAACCGCGGCACTTAAAGCGGTAATGCCGATAATTGAGGTGATCGTAATGCTGATCATATCGAAGATAGGGGGAATAGGAAACTCTGTTGCATTCATCGGTAATCCTGTTGTATCGATCATCAACATCGCTGGATTATAGACAAACATAAAGGGAACGATAAAGCCGGCAACGGAGAGTTTAAGCGATTGCCATCCGGTTTTCATTGGATCTCCACCGGCAATTCCTGCTCCAGCGAAGGAGGCAAGGGCAACAGGGGGTGTAATATTCGCAAAGAGTCCAAAATAGAAGACAAAGAGATGCGCAACAATTGTTGGAACCCCAATATTGGCAAGTGCCGGCGCGGCAATGGTTGCGGTGATGATATAGGCCGGAATGGAAGGAAGACCCATACCTAAAACCATCGATGCGATCATCGTTAAGAAGAGCGTCATAAAGAGCATACCTTCCCCAGTTCCTGTAATAGAGCCGATGAGCTCTGTTGCTGCAGAGGTTAAGCTTAAGACACCGATCACAATACCGATGACCGCACAAGCCGCCATGACAGAGAGGGATTGTCTTGCACCATCTTCTAAAGCTTCTAAAATATTTTTAAAGCTCATGCGCGTCGCTTTTCTAAATTGACTGACCACAATTGCAATTGCAATGGTATTGAATGCAGCATAAGCGATCGGCATATTGTTACCTAAGAAGTAGACAAGCGCAAAGATAGGAAGGAGAAGGTGTCCACGCTCCTTTAAAACCTCTTTAACACGAGGAAGATCTGCTTTAGGAATCCCTTTAAGATTATCTTTTCCTGCTCTAAAGTGAACTTGTGCAATAACGCCTAAGTAGTAGAGAAGTGCCGGGAAGAGCGCTGCAAGTGCAATGGTTCCATAAGAGATCCCGGTGGTTTCTGCCATAATAAAGGCGCTTGCCCCCATAATAGGCGGTAGGATCTGTCCACCGACGGAAGCACTCGCCTCAACTGCGCCGGAGAAGTTTTTGCTATAACCAACCTTTTTCATCATCGGAATAGTAAAAACACCGGTACCAACAACATTACCTACGGCAGAACCATTGATACTCCCCATAAAACCACTGGCAACAACGGCAACCTTAGCAGGTCCCCCTTGTTTATGTCCTGCTAATGCAAGTGCAAGATCATTAAAGAGTTGCCCCATTCCTGATTTATTGAGGAAAGCCCCAAAAAGGATAAAGAGGAAGATAAAGGAGACCGATGCGCCGACAGCAGAGGAGTAGAGTCCTTCTGTTGTAATATAGAGATGTCCAAAGATATCGCTAAGATCGAAGGGGCGCGTCTGCAATATTCTCGGCATAAAGTGATAACTACTCACAAAGGGGTAGATTAAGAAGATCGCCGCAAGCGTGGGCAAAATAAGGCCCATAACGCGTCTTGCAGCTTCCATCACTAAGAGAATAGTCATAATGGACATGAAGATATCGGTATTATTAGCGATTCCGCCTCTAACAGTTGCAATCGCATTATACTCTGTAAAGAGATATCCCAATGAGACAAATGAGAGTGCAACTAAGACCCAATCATACCAAGCGATCTTATCGCGAGCTTGTTTTTTATAGGTAGGGTAGATTAGAAAGACCAGCGCAATTCCGACGGCAACGTGAGTTGCACGATAGAGTAACTCCGGCATCGGGTTATAAGTTGTCCAAAGATGGAAGAGGGAGTAAAAGATTGCAAAGCAGGAGATAAATATACGGAGATATTTACTGCTTGGCGTTCTCACTATCGATTCGCGGTCAAATTTTTCTAAAATCTGTTCCGTATCGGCAGGGATCGTATCTGCAATATGGTAAGCTTCTGCATTATTGCGGCTCATGACAGTTCCTTATAGATAAACGTTGCCAAAAATTAAAAGGTCTATTGCGAATTTTTACTTCGCTATAACGATCAACCTCGTTATAAATCTCCCAAGGCTGATCTTTAGAAAGATAGATAGTAGAACGGACATCGTGATCAACAACCCAGTTGATCTCCGGCATAAAGTGATCGATCTGATAGTGAATCATATCGTCATTGCGATCGAGCAGAATGCCATCATGAGGGACGCCCGCACCAAAAGTTTTGAATTTTGTATCGGTTAAAATAAAGCCATTATCTTGGCGCTCATAAAACTCGATCCAAGGAGTTTTATCCACTGAGTGAGTCCATGAGAGTGCGAAAGTGGGCGACTCAATTTTACAGAGATCATGGTCAGTGATAATAAGCGTAATAGGCTGCGAGCGAATCGTTGTAGAGAGTAGAATGATAGTGGTAGCTATTACTACCACTATCGATAGTGTGAGTAATCGTCTCTTATCTCTATTTAGCAGCTTGCTCATCATAATATTTCTTCGCACCAGGATGGAGCGGCGCCACTAAACCTTCTTGAGCATGCTCAAGAGAGATTCCTTTTGCAGCTTGATGCGAGTTAGCAAGATCATTGAGACTCTCAAAGAAGGTCTTTGTTAACTTATAGACATCCTCTTCACTGAGATCTTTACGTGCAACTAAGGCATTAACAATGATTGCTGTTGGAATAGGTTCTGCATTACCGTAAGTTCCGGCAGGAATCTCTGCAGAGAGGAAGTAAGCTTGATCTTTTGCAATCTCATCGACCATCGGTTTTCTAATCTCGACTAATTGAAGATCAAATCCTTGTTCAAGCTCCATAATAGAAGCATTAGGAAGGCCGCTTGTTAAGACGGCAGCATCAATTTTTCCACCACGAAGTGCATCTACCGCTTCGGCAAATCCTAGATAATCGACTTGTAGATCATCATAGGTGATTCCATGCCCTTTAAGGAGCGCACGCGCATTCATTTCAGTACCTGAGTTGAGATCCCCTACGGCAACACGGCGACCTTTGAGATCATCCATTGTTTTGATGCCCGATTTTTTGGAGGTCACAATTTGGACATAGTTAGGGTAGAGTGCCGCTATTTGTACCACATTTTCTAGCGGTTCTTTAAAGGAACCCTCACCGGCAACAGCTTGACTCAAAACATCACTCATGGTGAGCGCTAGTTCAGCTTTACCTTGATTAACAAGGTTCACATTTTGAATGGAAGCTCCTGTTGATTGTGATTTAGAGTTTACACCATAGGTCTTTGAGTAGATCTGTCCAAGTGTTGTGCCAATAATGTTATAAGGACCTGATGATCCACCTGTTGCGATAGTAACAAAACGGGTATCTAAGCCATCCCCTTTATCTGCAACACTCTCTTTATCATCACCACAGGCGATTAAGAGTGTTGAAAATGCCGTCACCATTAATAATTTTTTTAGACCAAACTTTTTCATAATATCCTCCAGAGTAGAGTTTTTAAAACTCCGCTATCTTACTCGACTTCTCGCCTTAAGGTAAAGGAAGCGATCGATGTCGAGTATTTTTTTAGTAAAATTAAAAGATCGATATCTCTCTATCAATGTCTCATGATTGCTTTCTCAATATAGCCCTCTAAACATTGCTCTTTAAATATTGCAAATATTAGATCAAATCTCTACTTAATATTGCTCACTATCAATTTCCCATTTTCTGCAGATCGATAAGACCGATCAAGAGGGATAAAGAGCGATAGGTAAGATATTGATATCGCATTAAAATGTAAAGATAATGTAAAGATCAGAAGCCAATATCAAAATCTATCTGGGAAATCTATCTTAGAGATCTATATCGGAAATGGATCTTATTATCGACCTATTGTAGTAACACAATCTTTAACTGAATCATACTCTCAAAACATTGTTGCATGCAACATATTAGTTGTAAAGATTGTTCAATTTCTTCTTTAAAGATTCTGCTCTTTTGTGAGATTAAAAGAGAATTTGATGAAGATGTTAGACCCTTATTTAGCACTATGTGTATACTGATGCTTCTCTCTGATTAGTCAAAATATTGAAGGAATTATGCGATTAAATTCATATGAGGTCATACCGACGATTAAAAAGGGGATGGGGCGGATTGCAGCTCTTTTAATCTCTGGGGATGAACCCTATCTCTCTTTGAGTCTTGCAGATCAGGTTCGTGCACTCTATCGGGAAAATGGATTCAATGAGCGAACCCTTCTAGAGGTGGATAATCGTTTTGATTGGGGATCTTTTACCAGCGCGACGCAATCGCTCTCTCTCTTTTCAGAGAAGCAGATCATTGAATTAAGATTTACTTCGACACCCGATCGTAAAGCGCAAACAATGTTAGAAAACTATTTAGCCGCGCCACAAGAGGATCTTTTTCTCTTAATCTCTATTCCTCTTCTTAAAAGTGCCCAACAGAAAGCTAAATGGGTTAATGCGATCGATAAGGTGGGCATCGTTTCGATTCTCTATCCACCGAGATTACATGAGTTTCCCGGCTGGATCTTTAATGAAGCGAAACGACGAAATCTCCATTTAGAGAAAGATGCGGTCGATCTTTTAGCACAAAATAATGAGGGCAATCTCTTCTCGGTCATTCAGGAGCTCGATTATCTGGCGCTCTACTATGGTGATCGAAAGATAGACGCTGAGAATCTTCGCTCTGCTTTAACACAGAGCTCTAAGTTTATTGCATTTGATCTAAGTGATGCCATTTTATTGGGCGATGTTGATCGTATCAATCGTATTATTACCATTTTTGAAGAGGAGGGGGAGCCGGCAACATTGGTGAACTTTCTGCTACAAAAAGAGATCGCAACATTAGGAGAGATGCTCTTCTCATTAGAGCAAGGGGAGAGTATGAGACAGGTATTATCGAAAGTTTGGCGTAATAAACAACCCCTTTATCAACAGGCATTATCTCGGCTCAATCTTCGTAGATGGCGAAATATTATGAAGATGGGTGTGCAGATCGATCAGGCAATTAAAGGACAGATTAAGGAGAATCCTTGGAATGCAATTCGCCGGGTTGCTTTTGCATTATCAGGAAAACGACTTCTCTCTTTAAGTGCTGTTGCAACAGTGCGATAATCATTCGATAGAAAATCTCGATAGAGAATCATTGAGGTAGATTATAGCGATAGATTATTGCGTTGTTTACTCAATAGATAAGCTCAATAGATAAGCTTTAATGGATATTAGGTAGAAAGAAGATTAATAGAAATCATGAATGATTATGAACAAGAATTAAAAGCGCTATTAGAAGCGATCTTAATGGCTTCAGAGGTTCCACTCTCGCTAAAAGAGATCTTAACGATCTTAGATGATGAAAATTATAGTGAAAGCGATATTATTCGGGCGCTTTTTGCGTTAGAGGCGACATATCGAGAAGCAGCTGGCGGTATTGAGTTAGTGGAGGTGGCGTCAGGTTGGCGTTTTCAAGTTCCCTCTCGCTTTGCAAAATGGGTTGGTAAGCTCTTTGAAGCTAAACAGCAACGATATAGTAGTGCTTTCTTTGAGACCTTAGCTATTATTCTCTATCAACAACCGGTCACACGAGGAGATATTGAAGCTGTTCGAGGCGTCTCTGTTAGTAGTAATATTATTCGAAGTCTAGAGGAGCGGGAGTGGATTAAGGTGGTGGGGAGAAAAGAGGTGCCGGGGCGACCGATGCTCTATGGGACAACTGATCAATTGCTCGATGATCTTAATTTAAAATCATTACGTGATCTGCCTCCCCTTCCAGAGTTAGAAGAACTCTTTAAAGAGGCGACTCATGTTGATGAGGAATCTCTGATTGTTTAATTGTATCCTTCTGTATCAATTCCTCTATACTAAATTTTCTGAATCACTTTGAGATTAATAAAGATCAACCATTATGTTTAGACCTTTACCCCTATTTATGGGATTACGTTATACCGCAGCAAAGCGTAAAAATAACTTCATCTCATTTATCTCTTTTGTCTCAATTGGCGGCATTGCACTGGGTGTGATGACAATGATTGTAGTCCTCTCCGTTATGAATGGCTTTCAAAAAGAGGTCGCTGAGCGGAGCATTGCAATGGCTTTTCACAATCAGATCTTAAGTGATCAGAAGGGGTATATCGAGGAGTGGGAACCCTTAATGACGCTCTCAGAAAAAGAGCAAAATGTAGTAGGGAGTGCTCCCTTTATTGAGGGGCAGGGCTTAGTTAATGCTTCTGGCGTCATGTTGCCGGTCCAAGTTTATGGTATTGATCCTCGTTATGAAGCGCGAGTTTCCGCAATTGCCCATACCATTACAACCAAAGATCCTATCACGGGGCACTATATCGAGGGGAGTTTTGATCTACTCGATGATACGCCGTTTGGTGTTCTGATCAGCCGGGATATGGCAAGCCGTTTAGGTCTATCGATAGGAGATTATCTCTCCTTGGTGACCTCCGATATTAATGTAACGGTCGCTGGCGTCTCACCTCGAATGAAGCGCTTAAAAGTGGTGGGATTCTTCCGTGCCGGTATTTATGAATATGATATTAGTAATATCTTCGTTAACTTAAAAGATGCGGCAACACTCTACCGTCTCCCGAAGGAGGCTGTAACGGGAATTCGTCTACAGTTAGAAGACCCGATGAAGGCGCGTGAAACCGCTTACTATCTTCAAGTTAAGCCTGAAATTGAGGGGCAATATTCAGTTTACACTTGGGTCAATCAATTCTCAGCGCTCTTTAAGATGATTGAGATCGAGAAGATCTCCATGTTTCTTATTATGAGTCTGATTGTTGCCGTTGCTGTTTTTAATGTGGTATCGATGTTGGTGATGGTGGTGACGGAGAAGCGATCGGAGATTGCGATCTTACGTACCTTGGGGATGCCACCGCGGCATATTATGGCGATATTTATGGTTCAAGGAACCTTTATCGGATTCTTTGGGGCTTTAATTGGGATTATTTTGGGGTTATTGATTGCCTTTAATGTTGCCGATATTGTGCGCTGGATTGAAAAGATGGTTGGAAAGACACTCTTTGAGCCAAGTATCTATCCTATATCGGAGATCCCTTCAATTGTACTCTTCTCAGATGTTGCGACAATTGCCGGCATAGCCTTTCTATTAGCAAGTGTTGCGACACTCTATCCTGCGTGGAAGGCATCGAGAACTCAACCTGCGGAGGCATTACGTTATGAGTAGAGAAGGATCGATTGTTTTAGATGTGAGAGATATCTCGAAAAAGTTTATCGATCAAAAGAGTGAGATTGTCATCTTTCAAAATCTGACTTTTGAGATAAAGAAGGGGGATCGCATTGCTATTGTGGGTGCATCAGGTGCCGGTAAGAGTACCTTGATGCATATTATCTCGGGATTAGATCAACCCACAAGTGGAGATATCTATCTCAATGGCGAGCACTTTAATCGTTTATCGGAAGCCAAACGAGGATATCTTCGTAATCAATATCTCGGTTTTATCTATCAATTTCACCATCTTCTTCCTGAGTTTACGGCACTTGATAATGTGGCGTTGCCACTCGTGATTGGTGGAGCAAGCATTGCTAAAGCACGTCATGAAGCGGAGCAACTCTTAAATAGAGTCGGTTTAGCGCATCGATTAACGCACCATCCGGGAAAACTATCAGGCGGTGAGCGGCAACGTGTTGCTATTGCTCGTGCTTTGGTCACAAAACCCTCAGCGGTCTTAGCAGATGAACCTACAGGGAATCTCGATGAGGAGAATGCTCATGCGATCTTCGATCTCATGTGTGAGATTAATGCCGAGATTGGTACGGCATTAATTGTAGTCACTCATGATCATTCTTTAGCACGTAAGATGGATCAATGCTGGCGGCTTAATGAGATGCAACTCCATCCTGTTGATCGGACTGCTCTATAGTGATTTCATAGCGGTGATTTAAGAGACTATAAAAGTAGTGATAGTAGTTATAGTAGTGATAGCGAAATAACGAAATAGCGAAGTCGTCAAATAGTAAGATAGTAGTAATCAGATAGAATGTCATAAATCGAGTGCCAACGTTGTCAGTTAACTTAAAGATGTCTTAAAGATGTTTTTGAACTGTTGAGTTAGAGCAAAGTGGCCGTAGAAGAGAGAAGGGTAGAGTAGCGTGATGGATTGGTTAATGCAGGTGGTCGATATATTTCTCCATGTAGATGATTATCTAGAGGTGATTATCTCTCAGTATGGATATTGGATCTATGGGATTTTAATATTGATCATTTTTTGTGAAACAGGGCTTGTCGTAACTCCTTTTTTACCGGGAGATTCTCTTCTCTTTGCGGCAGGTGCTTTAGCGGCGACGGGATTGATGAATATCTGGATTCTCTTTGGAACATTACTTGTCGCTGCCATTGTTGGTGATGCTGTTAATTATCAGATAGGGCAACATTTAGGTGTTAAACCCTTTAGAAGGGATGCTAAAATTTTTAAGCTTAAATATTTAGAAAAGACAGAAGAGTTTTACCAACGGCATGGCGGGAAAACGATTATTTTAGCGCGCTTTATCCCGATCGTGAGAACCTTTGCCCCTTTCGTTGCAGGTGCTAGTCGGATGTGTTATCGTCGTTTTGGTACTTATAATATTTTGGGTGCCCTTCTTTGGACTGGGAGTATGTTAGGTGCCGGTTACTTTTTTGGCCAAACTCAAATAGTCCAAGAGAACTTCTCTCTGATTGTCCTTGGAATTGTCTTTATCTCGGCATTACCTATAGGGATCGAAGTTTTAAAGGCCTTAATCACAAAATATCGAAATAAAGTTGCACGGGACGGAGATAAAGCATAAACTTTCGCTAATAATAAATCTTCTATCCATTTCTCACTATTAGTAGCCCAACTTATCGTTGAGGCCTTTAAGGAAATGTGAGGGCGAGTCCCCTATATTACTCATAAGATAATTCACAAGATAAACTCTTCTTATCCATTCTAAATATTTATTTTAAATAGAATTTTATTCTAAACAGCATTTAGAATCCTCTCTTATACTTTTTATAAAATCAATCTATGAATCTAACAGAACTAAAACAAAAAACGGCCCAAGAGCTAGTAGATATTGCCGAAGAAATGAATATCCAAGGACTAATGCGGGCTAAAAAGCATGAGCTCATCTTTGCCATTTTACAAGAACAAGCAGAAAAAGGTGGTGAGGTTATTGGTGATGGGGTGCTTGAAGTCCTTAATGATGGATACGGTTTTTTAAGAGGGGTAGATAGCTCCTTCTTAGCAGGTCCTGATGATGTCTATATTAGCCCTTCTCAAATAAGACGTTTCAATCTTCGAACAGGAGATACCGTTTCAGGTGTTATTCGCGCACCTAAAGATAATGAGAAATATTTTGCACTCGTTAAAGTAAATGAGATCAACTATGAGCCGGTTAGTAAGAATCGCCGTAAGATCGCTTTTGAAAACTTAACTCCTATTCATCCTAATGAGCCACTAAAAATGGAATTAGGAAATGGTTCTAGCGAAGATATTACTGCTCGTTTAATCGATATTGTAGCGCCGATTGGTAAAGGGCAAAGAAGTATGATCGTTGCACCCCCGAAAGCGGGTAAGACGATTATGATGCAAAATATTGCGCAATCGATCGCAATTAATCATCCAGAAGCATATTTGATGGTTCTCTTAATTGATGAGCGTCCAGAAGAAGTAACAGAGATGCAACGCCTTGTTAAAGGTGATGTGGTGGCTTCAACCTTTGATGAGCCTGCTCTGCGCCATGTTCAAGTCGCTGAGATGGTGATTGAAAAGGCGCGTCGTCTTGTGGAGCATGGTCGTGATGTGGTCATTCTACTCGATTCTATGACCCGTTTAGCACGCGCTTATAATACGGTAGTCCCCTCATCAGGAAAAGTTCTCTCAGGAGGGGTTGATGCCAATGCGCTCCATCGTCCTAAGCGTTTCTTTGGTGCGGCGCGGAATATTGAGAATGGCGGAAGCTTGACCATTATTGCTACAGCAATGGTGGATACCGGCTCGAAGATGGATGAGGTGATCTTTGAAGAGTTTAAAGGAACCGGAAACTCAGAGATTCAATTAGATCGTCGTATTGCTGAAAAACGGATCTTCCCGGCGATTAATGTGAATCGCTCAGGAACACGTCGTGAAGAGCTCTTAATGGGGCCAGAAGAGCTACAGAAGATGTGGATTCTTCGTAAATTGATCCATCCTATGGATGAGATTGAAGCTGCGGAATTTATGCTTGAGCGGATGCGCGAGACTAAGACAAATGCAGAGTTTTTCCAAATGATGAAGGGGTAAATAGCCCTAAGAAGCTCTAAAATGGATCGAAAGAGGGGCCTTTGATGCGTAATAGATTTGCATTAGGCTTCTCTTTACAGTAAAATTCCCGTCTTGATTATTTTTTTAATGCGGTAGACATTTAGATTGACGAATCTAACTGTGCATTAAGGAAGTAGGCTCGAGAGAGTCAAGCGATAAACATTAATTAATGGATAAAATATTATGTCAAAAGAAAATACAATCAACTACCGTCCTGTAGTGTTTCAAGATGCATCTAGTGATTTTGCGATCTTAACACGTTCAACAATCGCAACTAAAGATACAATCGTATGGACTGATGGTAACGAATACCCATTAGCGCGTATGGAAGTAACCTCTGCGTCACATCCATTCTTCACAGGTCAACAAAATATTCTTGATGCGGAAGGTCGTGTTGACCGTTTCCGTAAGAAATATGGTCGTTAATATTAGTGAATATAACGCTATTAGGATTCAAAAGAGAGCATCTCATTTAGAGATGCTTTTTTTATGGGAAAATCTTTTCTAAAGTGATGATTAAATGTTTTTGCTAGCTTTGTCTCAAAATAGGAGGATAATAGCGGCAACAGAATTGTAAAGATTGTGCTGATGATAAAAAAAATTATTCAAAAACTACTCTTTAAGCTAGATCCTGAATGTTCTCATCACCTCTCATTTTGGGGGATTAGAGCATTAACGGCACTCCCTTTTGTAAAAAATCGTCTGATCGATCGTGAGAAAATTTTAGAGGATCCTCGCCTTCAGCGGGAGGTTTTTGGTCTCACTTTTCGCCATCCTGTCGGTTTAGCTGCGGGATTTGATAAGGATGCTAAACTCTATCAAGCGTTAGGAGATCTTGGTTTCTCTTTTGTTGAGATTGGGACAGTAACTCCGAAAGGGCAACCGGGTAATCCTAAGAAGAGACTCTTTCGTCTCGTTGATGAGTCCGCAATTATTAATCGAATGGGTTTTAATAATGAGGGTGTTGATGCTGCACGACTTCGCTTATTGAAGCGGCAACATCGGTTAATCATTGGGGGCAATATTGGTAAAAATAAAGAGACGCCTAATGAACAGGCGGTGGATGATTATTTAACCTGTTTTCATACACTGTTTGACGTTGTTGATTATTTTGTGGTTAATGTCAGTTCTCCCAATACGCCTAATTTGCGAGCTCTTCAAGAGAAAGCTCCGTTATTGGCGCTATTGCAAGCGTTACAGAATGCAAATCAGAAATATCAAAATCCAAAACCAATTCTACTTAAAATAGCCCCAGATCTCTCTAATGAGCAGTTGCAAGAGATTGTCGAGATTGTCGATGAATCAAATATTGCCGGCATTATTGCGACCAATACCACTATTTCACGAGAAGGCATTCAATCTCCGCTGAAAGCTGAGGCCGGAGGCGTGAGTGGTGCTCCTTTAACAGAACGATCTTTAGCGGTTATCCGTTTTTTAGCAAAGGAGAGTCAGGGACGCTTTCCGATTATCGGCGTAGGTGGAATTATGACGGCCCAAGATGCTCTAGATAAGTTAGATGCCGGAGCATCTTTGGTGCAACTCTATAGTGGTTTTATCTATGAAGGACCACAATTAATTATCGATATCAATCGAGCGTTATTAGCGCGATTAGAAAATTGAATCACCGAGGAACCATTGTGGCTATTTTAAAATAATCGTTTATGTACTAAGATGGTCGAACAATATTATTCATCTCAAGTTTGAGTTTTTATTAAAATAGAGCTGAAGTGATAACTCCATTAATGGGGATAGTTACCGAAAGCTGGAGGAAATTAGTATGAGTACAAAAGATACTGTCACCTTTAGAAATAATAGAACAGGACATGAAGCAGAATTTCCAATTTTGGATTCTGTTTATGGTAATTCTGTTATTGATATTGCGAAGTTAAACAGAGAGATGTCGATGTTTAGCTATGACCCAGGTTATGTCTCTACAGCAAGTTGTGAGAGTGCAATTACCTATCTTGATGGTGAGAAGGGTGAACTACTCTATCGTGGTTATCCTATTGAGCAGTTAGCGGCGAAGAAAGATTATCTCGATGTTGCTTATCTTCTTTGGAATGGTGAGCTTCCAGATGAAGCGCAATCAAAAGAGTTCAAAGAGATCATTATGACGCACTCTTTGATGCATGAGAATATGAAGAGCTTCCTTCAAGGATTCCGTTATGACTCTCATCCTATGGCGATGTTAGTAGGGTCAGTTGCTTCAATGGCGGGTTTCTACCATGACAAGATGAATATCTTCGATCCTGAGCATCGCATGATTATTGCGCACCGTTTAATCTCTAAGATGCCAACAATCGCAGCGGCTTGTTATAAGCATGGTCAAGGTCAGCCGATCCGTTACCCACGTAACGATCTCTCTTATGCAGGTAACTTCTTACAGATGATGTTCTCAACACCATGTGCTGATTATGAAGTTGATCCTGTTGCAGAGAAAGCAATTGATGTGCTCTTTACGCTTCATGCTGACCATGAGCAAAACGCGTCAACTTCAACGGTTCGTCTAGCAGGTTCTTCAGGTGCAGATCCGTTTACAGCGATCGCATCAGGTATCGCATCATTATGGGGACCTTCACATGGTGGTGCTAACGAAGCTGTACTCGTTATGCTTGAAGAGATCGGTGATGTTAGCAATATCGATAAGTTTATTGCAAAAGCGAAAGATAAGAATGATCCATTCCGTTTGATGGGCTTTGGTCACCGTGTCTATAAAAACTTTGACCCACGTGCACGTATCATCAAGGGTATTGCTGATGAAGTATTGGCAAAATATGGTAATGATCCATTGATGGAGATTGCTGTTAAACTTGAAGAGATTGCACTTAAAGATGAGTACTTTGTAGAGCGTAAACTCTATCCAAACGTCGACTTCTACTCAGGTATTATCTACAAAGCATTAGGTATTCCTGTTGAGATGTTCACACCTATGTTCGCAATTGCACGTACAAGTGGTTGGATTAGCCATTGGGCAGAGATGATCGCAGATCCAAATATGAAGATTGGTCGTCCCCGTCAACGTTACATCGGTCCTAAGATCCGTGATGTAAAATAGGCAGAAAAAGAAAGGATTATTATCTCAAGTTGAAATTTGAGTAATAACAATAAATAATAGGAAGGTGTAGCTATTTTGTAGTTACGCCTTTTGCTTTTTTATAATATCTATTTGGAGAAATTTATGTCAGCAATCAACTCGATCATTGCACGAGAAATTCTTGATTCACGCGGTAATCCAACCGTATGGGTAAAAGCTACTTTAGAGTCGGGTGTATCAGGTACTGCAGCTGTACCTAGTGGTGCCTCTACAGGGGCAAAAGAGGCGGTTGAACTTCGTGATGGGGATCAAAAGCGTTACGGTGGTAAAGGCGTATTACGTGCATGTGAGAACGTCAATGGCGTAATAGCAAAAGCACTCAAAGGTGTTGAAGCATCAGATCAAAAAAATGTTGATGAGATCTTACTTAAATTAGATGGTACTGAGAATAAATCAAACTTAGGGGCAAATGCTCTATTAGGTGTCTCTCTAGCGGTTGCACACGCAGCAGCAAATGAGAAAGGTTTACCACTTTATCGCTACTTAGCTGAGCGCGAAAGTTATACGCTACCTGTTCCGATGATGAATATTCTTAACGGAGGAGCGCATGCTGACAACTCTGTAGATGTTCAAGAATTTATGATTCTCCCGGTAGGTGTACCGACATTTGCTGAAGCGATCCGTTGTGGTGCTGAAATCTTCCATGAGTTACGTAAAGTGCTTACAGAGAAGGGGTTAGCAACAGGAGTGGGTGATGAGGGTGGATTTGCTCCAAATCTTGGCTCTAACGAGGAAGCATTAGAAGTGATTATGACGGCGATTAAACGTGCCGGCTATGAAGCAGGAAAAGATGTCTTCTTAGGTCTCGATATTGCGGCTTCTGAGTTTTATAAAGATGGTCAATATGTTTTAGCATCTGAGAATAAGAGCTTTACTTCAGCAGAATTTGCCGCATTTTTAGAAGATTGGGTCAATCGCTATCCGATTATTACAATTGAAGATGGTATGGATGAAGAAGATTGGGAAGGTTGGGCAGTCTTAACTGAGAAGATTGGTAATCGTGTGCAGATTGTCGGGGATGATCTTTTTGTTACGAATACAAAAATCCTACAAGAAGGGATTAAGCGTGGTATTGCAAACTCAATCTTAATTAAGCCTAATCAGATCGGTACCTTAACAGAGACCATTGATGCGATTAATATGGCAGATGAGGCAGGTTATACCTCTGTTGTATCACATCGTTCAGGCGAGACAGAAGATACAACGATTGCTGATATCGCTGTTGCTACTGTTGCGACACAAATCAAGACAGGCTCACTTTGCCGTTCAGATCGTGTTGCAAAATATAATCGCTTGATCTGTATTGAGGCAGAGCTTGGTGATAAAGCTATTTATGCCGGAAAAAAGGCTTTTAAATCAGTAAAATTTTAATATATTGTTAATCATTGATAAATAATATGAGAAGAGGCCGTTTGGAGTATCTAGACGGCCTCTTCTTTATTTCTTTTCTCTGTTGCATTTTTTAGTACGATGCCCGATCTTCTGATCGATATGATTCTCTATTCTTATATTGTGTGGATGTTGATTGAGAGGTTATTGAGACATTATTGAGGCGCTCAATAACCGCGATTATCAAAACAAATTTGAATTAGGACTAATATGGTACTATATTACTCCTATATTGATTTTTTAGAGAGTCTTAACATTGAGAATTACCCGAGAAACAGATTATGCCTTACTTGTTCTTACTAAGCTTGCGGTAAGAGAAGAGAGAATGAGTGCATCAACGCTAGCGGAGATCTGTGATCTAAATGTCTCTTTGGTGAGTAAAGTTCTGAAGCTTCTTGTTAAAGCGGAGCTCTTAACTTCAACAAGAGGTGTTTATGGAGGATATCAATTGCAGAAGTCTCCCGAGGAGATTACGTTACTTGATGTTATTGAGGCAATTGAAGGCCCTGTCGCAATGAATGCTTGTAATGATCTTGAGAATCCTTGTGATAAAGCGATAGATTGTCAATTAGCCCCTCATTGGCGAGTCATTAATCAGCAGCTCTATAAGAGCTTTTCTGAAGTGACGTTGTTATCTCTTCTCGGCTCACCGAGCGATCTAAAAGCAGAAATGAATGTGATAGATCTCTTATAAACTAATTTTTTAAGATAATAAAATAGAACGATTATGACAGCAGAAATTACAGAAAAAGATAGAATTGAAGCGCTTGCCGGTGAAGAGTATAAATATGGCTTCACAACAGAAATCGAGCAAGAAACCCTTCCTCCGGGATTAGATGAAGATGTGATTCGTAAAATATCCCAAATTAAGAATGAGCCTGAATGGTTGTTAGAATATCGTTTAACGGCTTATCGTGCTTGGTTAGAGATGGAGACTCCCGATTGGGCACATCTCAATATTGAGCCGATCGATTATCAAGCAATCTCTTACTACTCAGCTCCTAAATCGATGGCAGATGGACCAAAGAGTTTAGATGAAGTTGATCCTGAGCTTCTCTATACCTATGAGCGCTTAGGGATTCCGCTTGAAGAGCAGAAAATTTTAGCAGGTGTAGCGGTTGATGCTGTATTTGACTCCGTCTCTGTCGCAACAAGTTATAAAGACCGTCTTTTAGAGCAGGGCATTATCTTCTGCTCCTTTAGTGAAGCGGTTCAGGAGTATCCTGAATTGGTAAAAGAGCATTTAGGAACAGTTGTTCCCCATGATGATAACTACTTTGCCGCACTCAATGCCGCTGTCTTTACCGATGGTTCTTTTGTCTATATTCCAAAAGGTAAGCGTTGCCCTATGGAACTCTCCACCTACTTCCGGATTAATGCATCTAATACAGGGCAATTTGAGCGTACATTAATTGTTGCAGATGAAGGAAGTTATGTCTCTTATCTTGAAGGATGTACTGCTCCACAAAGAGATGAGAATCAACTTCATGCTGCGGTTGTTGAGTTAGTGGCAAAAGAGAAAGCGACGATAAAATATTCCACTGTTCAAAATTGGTATCCCGGGGATGAAGAGGGTAAAGGTGGAATCTATAACTTTGTAACAAAGCGCGGTATTTGTGAAGGATTTCAGTCAAAAATTACTTGGACACAGGTTGAAACAGGATCATCAATCACATGGAAATACCCAAGCTGTATCTTAAAAGGGGATGAGTCTGTTGGAGAGTTCTACTCTGTAGCACTTGTAAAAGATCGTCAGCAAGCCGATACAGGTACTAAGATGATCCACATTGGTAAAAATACTCGCTCTACGATTATCTCTAAAGGAATCTCTGCAGGCTACTCAGAAAACTCTTATCGCGGACTGGTAAGAATCGGGCCTAATGCAACAGGTTCACATAACTATTCTCAGTGTGATTCTCTCTTGATGGGAGATAAATGTGGAGCCCATACTTTCCCCTATATTGATGTTCGTAACTCGAGCTCAAAAGTGGAGCATGAAGCTTCTACTTCAAAAATTTCTGAAGAGCAGCTCTTCTATTGTCAACAGCGTGGACTCTCTGAAGAGGATGCAATTAACCTTATTGTAAATGGTTACTGTAAAGAGATCTTCGATGAGTTACCGATGGAGTTTGCTGTTGAAGCACAAAAATTGATCGAGCTGCGATTAGAGGGCAGTGTCGGTTAAAACGGGACTAAAAAGCATATCGCCATCATATTGAAGCTGGTGGCAGAAATAACGATTACAAAATTAATAACGAGAGTAGAAATATGTTACAAATTATAAATTTACATGTAGAAGTCGATGGTAATGAGATCCTTAAGGGAGTTACCCTCAATATTGAAGCGGGAAAAGTCCATGCAATTATGGGTCCAAACGGCTCAGGAAAGAGTACATTAGCTAATATTATCGTTGGAAAAGAGGGATATGAGATCACGGAAGGAGATATCCTTTTTGAAGGTAAGAGTATTTTAGAGATGGATCCTGATGAGCGTGCACAGATGGGGATCTTTTTAGGATTCCAATATCCAGCAGAGCTCCCTGGTGTTAATAATCACTACTTCTTAAGAAGTGCGTTGAATGCAATTCGTAAATCTCGTGGGGAAGAGCCTGTTGATGCTTTAGAATTCTATGAGTTGCTTCAAGAGAAGATGAAGACTGTAAAGATGGATGCCTCTTTCTTAAAGAGAGCTGTAAATGCTGGATTCTCAGGTGGAGAGAAGAAACGTAATGAGATTTTACAGATGTTAGTGCTTGAACCTAAGTTAGCAGTTCTTGATGAGACTGATTCCGGACTCGATATTGATGCACTTCGTGTTATCTCCGAAGGAATTAACTCATTGAGAGATCAAAATCGTGGGTTCTTATTGATTACTCACTATCAACGTCTACTCGATTATGTACAGCCGGACTTTGTTCATGTAATGACGGATGGCAAAATTGTTAAAAGTGGCGGTAAAGAGTTAGCGTTAGAGCTCGAAAAAGAGGGTTACGTAGCATTCCGTGGTGAAGAAGCTGGCGGAACTCGTATTCATAAGTAAGGAGAGATTAATGCTAACAGTATATAAAGAGAATGCTTCAAAAGAGCGTTTTAGAGATACCCCCCTTCGTAAAGTGATCTCTGTGGACTGGAAAGATCCGGTTTCACGTGAAACAGCGGCCCCGATCTCTGAAGTACTACCTGAAAATGGGGTAGTATTACCAATCTATAATGGAGAGGTTAGTGCTCGTTGGATTAGTGAGTTAGCGCTGCCAGAAGGGTTTTTAGTACGAGGAACAGAGCAGCGTTTAGAGATTAAAGTAGTGGAGGGCGCGAAGATCGATCGTCCTATCGTTATTTATCACTTCTCAGATGCTGGAGATCAGTCAACCAAAGTTGATTTCAATATTAATATCACGGTTGAAAGAGGGGCAGAAATCTCATTTCTCCTTGTCGAATCTGGAGAAGGACACTACCTTAATTTAGGTCGTGTTGAAGCTGATATTGCCACTGAAGCAAAAGTAGAGTTTGTCCGTGCTGCACTTAATGGTGCCAAAGGGTCATCTCTTTTTGATTTCACCTCTGAACAAGCAGAAAAGAGCCATGTTCATTATATGAGTTATCAAGCACAGGGTGAGCTCTCTCGATCTGATATCCATCTTCATATGAATGGGGAAGAGGGGTTTACCGACCTTAATATATTAAATATTGGAGAAGGTAGAGAACATATCTCACACATTATCGATATGGATCACCGCGTTCCTAATTGTGAGAGTCGTCAGCAGGTAAAAAATATCTTGAAAGATCGTGCAGAATCGATCTTTGATGCACAGATTCATGTTTATCAAGATGCTCAAAAGATCAATGCAGATCAGATGACTCGCTCTCTACTTCTCAATGATGGTGCTCGAGCATTAACCATTCCTCGTCTACTCATTTATGCGGATGATGTTCGTTGTACTCATGGAGCGACGGTTGGCTTTATCGATCCTGATCATCTCTTCTATCTCCGCACTAGAGGTATTTCAGAGGCGGAAGCAAAGCGAATTTTGATTCGTGCGTATGCAGTTGAGATCTTAGAGACTATTGATTCAAAATCGATTAGTGAGTGGCTTCATCATCAACTAGATAAAGATATTGCACAGTTGATGTAATATTAGGAAGAGAGATCGCTAAGAGTAGAGGTCATCGCATTAACCAACTCTATCGAAATTGTATTGTTGTGCGTATGACCTTCTCTAGATTGTGACGAGCGGCTATAGCTATCACCGGTATTCTCTTTTTACTGGTATGGGTTATAGCCGTTTTTGTTCTCTTATTCCGGATGCCCTTTTTCACTAACCATCTCTATCCTTTATGTTTGGACTAAAAAGTCTAAACTTCATATCTAAATTCGAAATATTAAATATCATATATAAATATCATCAGCAGAGGTATCGCATGATCGCATTGCCAGAAATTCGTCAACAGTTCCCTATCTTTAGTGAAACGGTAAAAGGAGCGCCCGTCGCGTTTTTAGATACCGGGGCTTCAGCACAAAAACCTCAAGTGGTCATTGATGCCGAAAGAGAGGTATATGAGAAGTATTACGCAAATATTCATCGAGGAGTCTATTTCTTTAGTGAAAAATCGACTCAAGAGTATGAGTTAGTGCGTGATGTCGTTCGTAAGTTTATTGGAGCAGAAGATTCCCGTGAAGTGATTTTTACGAAAGGGACAACCGAAAGTATTAACTTAGTTGCACAAAGTTACGGGCGAATGGTTTTAGAACCGGGAGATATCGTAATTATTTCAGAGATGGAGCATCATGCGAATATCGTTCCATGGCAGATGATCTGTAACGAGAGAGGAGCGGAACTTAAAGTAATTCCTATTAATGATCAAGGAGAGCTTCTACTTGATCAATATTTAGAGATGTTAAGTGAACGGGTGAAAATTGTTTCAGTCACACAAGTCTCTAATGTATTAGGAACGATCAATGATGTGAAGTATATTATAGAAGCCGCTCATAAAGTGGGAGCTAAAGTCTTAATTGATGGCGCGCAGGGAGCGGTTCATCAACCTCTAAATGTGACAGAACTCGATGTTGATTTTTATGCTTTCTCTGCCCATAAACTTTATGGTCCGACCGGAGTTGGAATTCTCTATGGCAAAAGAGAGCTATTAGAAGCGATGCCTCCTTATCAGACCGGAGGAGATATGATCGATCTCGTGACTTTCGAAAAAACAACATTTGCGCCATTACCTAATAAGTTTGAAGCGGGAACTCCCAATATTGCCGGGGTTATCGCTTTTGGTAAAGCTCTTGAGTGGGTGGAAGAGATTGGTTTTGAAACGATTACAGCACATGAAGATGCATTGCTCGATTATACAATGGCACAATTGGCGGAGATTCCAGAAGTAAGAGTGATCGGTACGGCAAAAGAGAAGGTAGGCGTTATCTCATTCGTTGTTAAGGGAATTCATCCTCATGATATTGGAACGCTGCTTGACCACGAGGGGGTTGCTATTCGTGTAGGGCACCATTGTGCACAGCCTTTGATGAGAAGAATGGATGTGCCGGCAACAGCAAGAATCTCTTTTGGCATCTATAACAATAGTGAAGATGTTGATCGATTAATTGCGGGATTGAAGAAAATTATCAAACTTTTTGGCTAATGTTAGATAGAGAGTCTTATTAAATGGTATAAATCAATTTTGATTCCATATCAATAGATTAGCTCTCTTTCTGATCTCTCAAGCAACTCTTTTCTCTTAACTATCTATAATCTATTTATATGGATGTTTATATTTTGATCAGTAAAAGGGTTGCAAATAAAAATGAAAGGGGTAAGATACATCACCTCAGACGACACAGCGCTTCTGAAATAGTCAAAGCTTTATCCTATTAGTAGTCAGTTTTAAGCAGGTTTTAATATCGTTTTTAACATCTTGCTAATGGGGATTTGAGTAGGATTCGAGATTGAGATTTAAGTTAAAATCAAAATCGGAAAACTCAAAAAATAGTTAAAAATAAGTTTGACAAGTTGATAAAGCATCTGTAATATAGTTCGTCTGCTTAGGGCGGTAAGAAATTCAAATTTGATTCACTTTAACCCTAAAGTTCTTTAACAAATTAATCTTAAGTAAGTTTGTATGGGGGCTTGTATTTGTTTGCGTGAGCAAAAGAATAGAAGTCTAACCAAACAATTCCAGCATCTATTTTTTTATAATGGAAATAGAAGCAGTAATTGAGCAGTAACGTAAGTTACATGGTTAGATCGAAAGATTTAAACATTATAGAGATTAAACTGAAGAGTTTGATCCTGGCTCAGATTGAACGCTGGCGGTATGCTTAACACATGCAAGTCGAACGGCAGCACGAGGAGAGTTTACTCTCTTCGGTGGCGAGTGGCGGACGGGTGAGTAATGCATAGGAATCTACCTTTTAGTCTAGGATAACTACCCGAAAGGGTGGCTAATACTGGATGTGGACTACGGTTTAAAGCAGGGGATCTTCGGACCTTGCGCTAAGAGATGAGCCTATGTGGGATTAGCTAGTT
>NZ_QEWR01000009.1 GCF_003121925.1 Ignatzschineria indica
ACGGATGGTGAAACAGTCGATGTTACGGCAACTGATGAAGCGGGTAACACTTCAGAGAAGACGCCTATAACCGGTGAGAAGGATACGGTTGCACCAGAAGCACCGACAGCAGAGATCGATGAAGAAGGTCTTGTTGTTACAGGTAAGGCAGAGTCAGGCTCTACTGTTGAAGTCACGGATAGCAATGGTGAAGTGATTGGTAGCGGCACTGCAAATGAACAAGGGGAGTATGAAATCACACTTGATCGCCCAGTGACGGATGGTGAAACAGTCGATGTTACGGCAACTGATGAAGCGGGTAACACTTCAGAGAAGACGCCTATAACCGGTGAGAAGGATACGGTTGCACCAGAAGCACCGACAGCAGAGATCGATGAAGAAGGTCTTGTTGTTAAAGGTAAGACAGAGTCCGGCTCTACCGTTGAAGTCACGGATAGCAATGGTGAAGTGATTGGTAGCGGCACTGCAAACGAACAAGGGGAGTATGAGATCACACTTGATCGCCCAGTGAC
Organism: Ignatzschineria indica; assembly: GCF_003121925.1. Lineage (NCBI taxonomy): Bacteria > Pseudomonadati > Pseudomonadota > Gammaproteobacteria > Cardiobacteriales > Ignatzschineriaceae > Ignatzschineria > Ignatzschineria indica. Next base: position 513 of record NZ_QEWR01000009.1, read on the forward strand.
GGATGGTGAAACAGTCGATGTTGCGGCAACTGATGAAGCGGGTAACACTTCAGAGAAGACGCCTATAACCGGTGAGAAGGATACAGTTGCACCAGAAGCACCGACAGCAGAGATCGATGAAGATGGTACTAAAGTGACAGGTACAGGTGAGCAGGGTGCTGATGTTATCGTCAAAGATAGCGGTGGCAATGTTGTGGGTGTAGGAACCGTTAACGAAGACGGTACCTTTGAAGTAGAGCTTGATAAGCCATTCACCAATGGTGAAGAGCTTGAAGTGAGCTTAAAAGATGAGGCGGGCAATGAGTCTGGCTCAACGAAGGTGAATGCCCCAGATACGACTGCGCCCGATGCGCCCGATGCTGAGATTAATGACGGTAATAGTGTGCTTACAGTCAAAACTGAGTCTAATGCAATTGTAAAAGCTTATGACTCAGAAGGTAAGCCATTGCTAGATAGTGCTGGTAAACCAATTGAGTTTGAAGCTGACGAAAATGGTGATGCTAGCTATACATTTGATCCTGCATTAGATCGCGGTAAGATTATTAATGTTACGGCAACTGATACCGCTGGCAATGAGTCTGCTCCAACAGAGATTATCGTGGGGGTTGTTGAACCAATCGGTGCGCTTGATAACCATGTAGATGTCATTCTTAATGCGACACCAACAGAAACTATTAATCCAAATCCAGGTGAGAATAGTGCTGGTGGGTTTGCTTTAGTGAATGTTGGATTAGGACCAGTTCTAGGGCTTGATGTTCTCGGTGATGTGATGAAAAATGCGATTCATGTCGAAGTTGGTGAGAATCAAATCAGAGAAGTTACCGTAGAAGGTGCTGCCGGTGGCGTTCAAGTTGTTGGAACGATGGACCTTTATGCATATAAGCTCAACGATTCAACAGGCGAGTGGGAACAACAGTTCGTTAAAGAAAACTGGATTGTTTCATGGCTTTTAGGTGGAAAATCTAAACCAACTGACTTTAGTTTAACGGAAGGGCAATGGATGTTTGTGATGAATGCCGGTGAAGGTATTCAAGCATTAACAGGATTTGGTCTCGAGTTTAAAAAAGATGTTGTATTAGATTATGGTAATCCTAAAGAGATATCTGGTAGTGCTACAGGGAATATGATGACAGATAGCGATGCTCGCTATGGTGCAGATGTATTACCTGAGGGCGCGAAGGTTGTAGGAGTTACTGGGCACGATGGTGTAGAGATTGATATCTCACCAAACGCTTCAACGGTTATTTATGGCGAACATGGTGTGCTAACTGTAAAAGCAGATGGATCATATACTTATGTTGTTAACGATGATTTCCGTGGCTATGGTGAAAAAGATCAATTTACTTATACTGTAAAATCTCCAGATGGAGCTACATCGACAGCTGATCTGATTTTTGATATTGATTTGAAGTCTAGCGAAGAGCGTATTGTTCCTGATTCTGTTGTGTTGGTTGATGAAATTGAGCCTACAGTCGTTGTAGATACCGATAAGTCAGAAATTAAAAATGCGGTTAATTTTTCATTACTGAATTTAGGTTTATTAGGACCGATCTTGAGTGCTGATGCAATTACCGGAAAAGGTGGTATGGAATTCTCAGTTGGTGAGGATCAGGTGAGAGAGCTAACCATTCATGGCAGTGGTGGTGGAGTATCTATTGGTCAGGTATTTGATCTTTATGTATATAAGCTCGATCCTGTTACTGGTAATTATCAGCAAGTTCATGTTGAAGATAATTGGTTCACGATTATTTTGTTCGGCGGTAAATCTGATGCATTGACATTGAAGTTTGGTGAAGGTGATTACGTCATTATGATGGAGGCTGTAGGTGCATTAGGTCTTGGACAAGGTCAAGGGATCTATGTAGATCACGATAAGATCTATGACTACAGCTCACCTAGCAAATTTGGCGGTAGCACTTCGGGAGATATTACTGAAGATGCGGGAACAATTGTATTAAGTGTTGGCGATCAGCGTGTAGAACCGGATAAACCAGCAACAGTACAAGGTGAGTTTGGTGTATTGACGTTAAATTCTGATGGAACTTATACCTATTCGCTTGATTTCCCAATGCCGAAGCCAGAAGGTTGGACCGCGCCATATGGTGAGATGGATCAGTTCCAAGTGGTGACTCAAGATAAAGATGGTCAAACAATTGTGGAAACCATTGATATCAAAATTGGGACGCATACTGCGGAAGATGATTTCAATTCGATTATGATTGATGGTAGCAATAGCATTGAATCAGAAGTCGTAGCTTCAGGAAAAGCTTCTAATAAGGTTACTCCGGAAGTCAAAGAATTTGAGGTTAAAGATAATCAAATTCTTGAAGAATTCATTTTCAAGGCAACTGGTGATTCAGAAGGTACAGGATCTAGATCTAAACCAATGCAACTTTTATTCTCATTGAAGAATTTAACAACAGGAGAGGTTTGGAGCTATGAGTCAGAGTTAGTGAAAGATGCTGAGTTATCACTTACTCTGAAAGACTTGCCTTCTGGAAAATATGAACTCACCGTAACACCAACAAATGGTGGTGGTGTTTATACATTGGATGTGACGGCAAATAAAGTGAATCTTGATACTTATAAGAATGAAGATCCAACAACGATTACCGGAACTCTTTTAGAGAATGATCTTGGCTGGAAAATGATTGATGACATCGTATTTGGCAATAAGCAGGTTTCTTATACGGATGACAATAAAGGTGCGAAATCAATCACAGTCGAGGGTGAGCACGGTACATTAGTCGTTAATAAAGATGGTACTTACACATATACGCCAAGTGGTGAGAGCTTTGGTGTAGAGCGCTTTACTTATGAGACTGTCTCAATAGTGGGTGAAGTTGAGAGTGCAACCTTAGAGATTAATGTTGGTAAACAGATCACGGCATCTATTTATGATGATATTGTGACAAGCTCTGCAGGTGACGATACCTTTGTGATGAAAGATGGTGCAGATACGTTACTGTTTAGTAACTTACAAACGGTTTCTGAAGTGATTACCAATGATAAAGGTGAGTCAGAAATTAAAGTTTCTGAAAATGATATCCCAGGCAATGGCGGAAATGGGCTCGATACTTGGGCTGATTTCAATGCTGCTGACGGGGATATGATTGACATCACTGCTCTACTCGATGGCGATCAAACAGCAGAGAATATTGGTAATTACCTGAAATATGAAGATGGAACACTCTTTGTAGATCGTAAAGGTGGTTCTGAATTTGAAGCATTATTGAAAGTTGATGCAGCAGATCTAGAATCGTTATTACCAAATATCAACTGGGAAGTTCAAGGTGATGCGACTCAAAGTGCTGTCATTGATCTTTCAAATGTTGAATCTCTAGTGATTGATGATGCAGATAGTGTTGAGCCATTAACCTTAACGCTTGATGAATTGATTTCTGAAGAGGATAAAGGAGAAATTCCATTCTTCTTAGACTCAGAAGAGACAACAGAAGCATTTACAACGGTGAATACGGAACAGACTGTGATGGATACGACAGTTTATGATGTACAACCCGTCGTAGATCCTCTGGATGATCTTTTAGATCAAAAATCAACATTAGTTTAATGATTAATTAGTTAGGTAAGGCACCGGATCGTCAGGTTCGGTGCTTTATTTTCACTCGAAAAGAGTGGTTATAGATTTAATGATTGTGTAAAGTAAGTCCTTAAATCTATAAGTGAAATATTTATAAAACTTTGAGAGTTTACGGCTTTAGTAGAATGAATGAAACGAATATATATTTTTTAAATCTTGATTTAGGGATTAAACATACAGGAATTGAAAGTTCTGCTGCATTAAGGAGTTCTTTATTTATTAATCAGTTAAATTATATTCCGACAATAATTACATATCATTATCGTAGTCAATTGACCTCAGAAGTAAATGAACTGAGAAACAAAGGGAAATTATCAAAAAAAATTCCTGTTATTAATATTTATGACTATTTACAAGAACTACAAGTCGTAAATGATAAGGAATTAAGTTTGTATGACGGTCAGTTTAAAGCCTCCTACGTAGGGAGTACGTCTATACAATATTTGAGTGAGAACGGTAGTATAAAAGCTACTGCAGTTTATAATCAGCTTAATGATCGATTACATTACATTATTCATCTTTATAAAGGGAAAAGATATCGTCGAGATTATTATCACGAAGGAGGAGCCTTAAGCTGTACACATTTTTTTGATAAAGATGGACAGAAGGTGACTCGAGAAGTCTTTTATCGTTTTGACCAGACGATATGTGTGATTAAAAGCCATGCCTATAAAGAAGATGGGAAAAGAGCTTCTACAACGTTTCAAATGCTAGATTCTAAGGGTAGAATAGTTGGTATTTTTGATACAGATGAGTTGTTTATTGAGCAGGTTTTGCAGCGCTTTTTTTCTTCTAAGAATGAGAAGAGTGTTTTGGTGGTAGATAGACATCGGTTATATTATAAACCATCTCTTAGTCTTAAAAGAATATATGGTGCTGATAGAATTAAAGTTATCTCAGCTATTCATAATTTGCATGCAGTAAATTATAAAGAGAAGGAAACTTGCCGCATTAACTCTCATTATGCTGCTGTTTTTGAAGACTTATCAAGAACTGATGCCGTGGTGGTGCAAACGAATATTCAGAAACAAGATATTCTTGAAAGATTTCAATATCCACCACATATCTATGCAATTCCTCATACCTATGAAAATCGTTCTACTGCGATAGTGCAAAGAAAGCCGCAACAAGCGGTCTATTTTGCTCGTTATGCAGTTGATAAAAAGCATGAGTTGGCAATCGAGGCTTTTGCACAAGTTGTGAAAGTATTACCTGACGCAGAATTTCATTGCTATGGATCTGGTGCACGACTTGCAGAATTAAAGGCAATAGTGAAGAAATTAGATATGGAAAAAAATATCTTCTTGCACAATTGGTGCGATGATGTTGCGACAGAGTATGAATCGGCGGCATTGTCGATTATCTCAAGTCCTTCAGAATCTTTCTCATTAACCATTGCTGAAAGTCTTGCGCATGGCTGTCCGGTTGTCGGTTTTGATGTGCCTTATGGACCGAAAGAGCTGATTCAATCTGATGAAAATGGTTATTTAGTGCCTTATCAAGATACACAGATGATGGCGAGTAAAATTATTCAAATTATGCAAGATCCGCAATTACAAAAGAGATTGTCTGATAATGCACGAAATAGTGCCATACGCTATTCAGAAGAAGTGGTTGGTAAATTATGGTTAACGCTGCTGCAAGAGATCAATGTTGTATAAAAACTGATTAACTTTCCTGATAAGAAACGTTATGATTAAGTTATTTATTTAATATTGAATATAACATCATGAAAAAACACGAAAAAACTAGGGTGTGTTGAAAATTCATGGTTTCAACCAAACGTATGCACAAGCTAAAGCAACATTGCTACTGTAGCTACTTTTTAGCTTATCATAGCGAGTTGCTAAGCCTCTAAAGTGCTTTAATTGTAAGAAAAGGGAGCGTTGTTTACACTTCCTGTTTAAAATAAAAATCTAAAACTTCATAAGGCGTTGAGCCATTTAATCCCTTATGAGGTTTTACCGTGTTATAGAAATTTAAAAATCTTTTGAGTTTTGATTTTCGATCATTACTATTTAAAAACTCTTCTTTTTCATGCCACATTTCCATTAATGTACGGATGACCCGTTCAGCTTTACCATTCGTTTGTGGTCTTGCTGGTCGTGTAAATTTCTGATTAATATGGTTCAATCTACACAGGTTAACAAAGGCATGATCTATCGTTCCTTTATATTCTCGTCCATTATCAGAGTAGACGCAATCAACAGTATAAGGGCATTGGGCAAGAATATCTTCCTGAAGAAACGTTGCCGCACTAAATTGTGATTTATCTTCATAAATGCCGGCATATAGTTCTCTTGAGAAATCATCGATACCCACAAACAGGTATTCTCTACGACCTGTTTTAAGCTCTCCTTTAAGCAATGGTAGCCTTTTGGTATCAACATGAACCATTTCACCAGGGTAGGATTTATTGTAACGTTTAGCTTGCCTTTTTAGGCGATCTTCTATTGATTTTTCAACCTTTACAAGCCTTTTAATACCGTATTTGATGGTTTTAAAGCGCTCATTAGTGCTAGTCTGTGGCTTAAATAGCCCAAGTCTGGAGAGCCTAAGAGCTTTGTAAATAGTGGGGCGACTGACATTGAATCTTTGCGCAAGATAAGTAACAGTCACTTTTTCTTTGGTATAAAGACGCTAAATCTCTTCACGATGATAAGGCGTTAATCTGGTATTTTTATGCATATTCATAACAGTATTTTCTCCGAATACTGTAAACAACGCTAGTAAATCCTACACTTTAATGTTGCAAACATATTCTCCACGACACGCCGCGCTTTACAAATATGCCAGTCCATATGGCTATTGTCTTTTAAACTATTCTTTTTATTAGGAATGTTTGGATGAACTTCGTTTTTTAATAAACTCATTTTAAAATCTTCCGAGATATATCCTCGATCAGCATTGAGGATTTTTGTCTCCTTTAACTCAACTTCTTTAATCAGTTCAGGAGCTACTTTAACATCATGAGTTGCTCCATCGCTTACTAAAAAATCCAAAGGATTTCCATGAGTATCGACGATCAGATGAATTTTGGTGCTATTACCGCCGGCACTTTTGGCGATCGCCTCTGACTTAGGATTCCCTATCCCGACACTACTTTGATGCGCTCGAATATGAGTTCCATCAATAGATAGCCACTCCATATCAGGATCTTTAATAAGCTGTTTAAAAAGTTTGGTGAATTTATCCAATTTTGTCCATCTTCTAAAAGCTTTAAAAACGGTATTATATTTTCCAAAGCATTCTGGTAAATATCGCCATGGACAGCCTGTTTTCAGGCGATATAAGATTCCGGTGAAAATATTTCTTAAATTTGGTTTGTCATAGATATTCAAATCTAGGAGAATAGGCTTTAGTTTCAACCAAAGCTTGTCATTAAGTAATGTTTGAAGCATAAGAATAGAGGGTTTGTAATGTTTTTTTGCGATTACATTTTACAACTCTCTATTTTTTTATTTCAAATGTTCAACAGACCCTATTTTATAGTTTGCTGCTATTGGCTTTAGCTGCTCGTACGACTTATCAGGAAACATTAGATCGCTGGGTTGGTGCGACAGAAAAAGAGCTGGTTCGAGAATTTGGTGCGCCGCAGAGTAGTTACGAAGTGGAAGGTTCTCGCTTTCTAAAATTTGAAAGAGCGGGACAGTATGTGGTGCCGCCAACGCCGGTTACTTATGAAACGATGGTGGTGAAAAATCGGGCTTATACACGAGCTTATGGCGGCTCAGGCTGCTAGAATTATCGTTTAAACGATGATTAGAGCTTTTTAGCTCGATAGTGCGCGACAACTTTTTTACGAATTTGGTCATAACTCCAATTGTAAAGATAGGTATAGAAGAGAAAGAAGATGAGTAATCCGACTTCAATCATAAAGGCTTCTGTAAGCGAGACACTTAAAATATAAGCAAGCATCGGGATTGTAAAGAGAATGAGTGTTGCCTCAAAACTCAATGCATGCAATATCCGGATGGAAACGGGTCGTTCACCATTAACAAAAGGGAAGAGCTTATCAAATATCCAGTTGAAAACAATATTGAGAAGTAGCGCCGTGACGGAGATTAATACGGAGACTACGCCCATTGCATCTACAGGTTTATGAAGGAGAAAGATTCCGATTAACATCGTAAAGAGAATCGCTAAAACCTCAAAGAGTAGGGCGTGAAAAAAACGTTCTTTCAGTGATCTTACTGTTGCAATAGTCATAATAATTAGGGGAGAGCAGGGATATTAGGCTTATCTGCATGCTCTTTATCGCTCGTTGTGAATAATCACTCCCTTATATCACAAAAGTGTTTAATAAAATAGAGAAAAGGGAAAGAAAAACGCATACTAGAGCGAGGGCTTAAGATATTTTTAAGGCGATCACGCTAGGATGCTAAAAGATACAGAGGAGTGCTTTATGAAAATATTGCTTGTAGAGGATGATCGGTCATTAGGAGAGACTCTCCAAAAGTGGTTAGAGATGGATGGCTATGTGGTTGATTGGGTGATGGATGGAGTGAGTGCACAAAATGTTTTGATCGATACTTATGATTCTGTCCTATTAGATCGAGGGCTTCCCGGCGCTTCTGGAGATATTGTATTGAAGAAGTTGCGAGAGAAAGGGGAGTCGATCCCGATCATTATGATTACTGCGCAAGATAGTATTGCTGATCGGATTGAAGGGTTAGATCTTGGTGCAGATGATTACTTAGTAAAACCTTTTGATCTAGAAGAGTTGAGTGCAAGAATTCGCGCACTCTCTCGGAGATCAGCTCGCAAATTGCAGGCGCTCTTTGAGCATCGAGATGTTATTTTAGATCCTACAACAAAGAGTGTGACTCGCAATGGAGAGAGTATCTCTTTAACTGCTAAAGAGTATGCTGTGTTGCACACTTTAATGCAGAATCCTACACAAATTTTTACGCGAGAGCAGTTAGAAGATAAGTTATATGCTTGGGGAAATGAGGTGGAGAGTAATGCAATAGAGGTCCATATCCACCATCTGCGAAAAAAGCTCGGCAATGATTTTATTAAAACAAGACGTAATTTAGGTTACACGCTAGGTAGTGAATGAGACGATTGAAGAATTTACAACAGTGGTGGCAACAGCGGCGAAAAGGGCAAAAGAGGCTCTACTCTCTTCGTGCAACATTGATGGCGAGTATCGTTGCTTCTACATTATTGGTTTCCGGTGTTAGTCTCTCTATTACGACCTACCTTAGCTGGGATCAGACAAAAGAGGTTCTAGATGAGGCATTAAAACGCTCCGCTCAGACCTTAGCGCAGTTAGCTTATCGTGAGAATTTAGGGGGCCGTCCTGTTAAGGGGCATATGGATTTAGAAGATAATGAGTTCTATTTCCAGATTATCAATCAAGGTGTGGTGATTGCAAAGAGCAGCTCAGCACCCAATCGCCCCTTTATAGCAACGAGTGATCGCCGGGGGTATAAGGGCTTTAATACCATCAAGATTAAGGGCAAGGATTGGCGGGTTTTTCTCTTAAAACCAAGGCATGCAAACTTTGAAGTGCAAGTTGCCCATGCGGTAGAGATGCGCTATCAATTTTTAGAGAAGTTGGCAAAGCAGCTGATTTTAGCGGGAGGAATAGTTTTGTTAATTTCACTTCTCATTAATGGGCTCTTTATCTATTTTGGCTTACGACCATTAACGGTAGTTTCACAACAGATTAAACGGATCTCCTCGAAGAGCTTAACGCCTATTGCAACCCACTCTCGTAGTAAAGAGATCGTTGCCATTGAAGATTCACTTAATATGTTGTTAACCAATTTAGAGACAGCCCGCCGGCATGAAAGACAATTTACCGCGGATGCTTCTCATGAGCTTCGGACTCCATTGAGTGCGATTCAGATGAAGTTACAACTCCTAAGACGTTTAAGACCAGAGTTGATCGCTGATTTAGCTCCGCTTCAACATGATATATCACGCGCAACCCACTTAATTGAGCATCTCATGTTATTAGCTCGATTAGACCCACTCTCTCCCGATGAAAATAGCGATCTATTAAAGCAGGAGTTACTCTTTTCAGTGCTCTTTTCTGACCTTAATGAGAGTTTTAAAGAGGAGGCTACGCGAAGGGGAATCGAGATTCACTTCCACGAAGAGAGAGTCTCGCTCTGTGCCAATTATGATCTACTCTATATTGCCCTTAAAAATTTAATTAATAATGCCTTAAAGTACTCTCCAAGAGGGTCGAAGATAGAGGTCACTTCGGGAACAATTTTTGTAAATGCTGCTAAAGAAGTATCAGAGAGAGCGATCATTAAGGTAAGGGATAATGGGCGGGGTGTCGAGCCAGAAGAGCTTGCTCGACTAGGTCAGCGCTTTTATCGCGTATTAGGAACTGATGAGATTGGGAGCGGCCTAGGACTATCGATTGTGAAGAAGATCGTGGAACTTCATCGCGGCGAGATGCATCTTCGCTCCAAGCCGGAGTTAGATGGTTTAGAGGTTTCGCTTATCTTTCCCGTAGAAAAGAGATAGTAACTTTAAGGGTAATCGATCGCTTTTGTGATTGGTCTATTATTTTGAAGATTTTTATCTAAAAATATTATCTTCTTAAGATTTAGTTAAGGTTAATTTGGTCTAATAGTTTGTAGATAGAGAAGAGACTCTTAAGATTATCGAATTCTCTTGATCAAGAAGAGAGGCAGAGGTCATTGATGAATCCCTTCTTTCCCTATTTTTAATCTCTACTTAAGAGAGGAGTATACAATGCGAAAATTACTATTAGTATCGGCATTAATGTTAGGTTCATCACTTGCTTTTGCTCAATTTACAGGACCCTCAACTGATAATGTACAGGCTGAAGTTGCCAACAAGTTAGAAAATGTGCTCACTGTTGAGCAAGCGCGACACCTTAAAGATGATACAAAAGTGATCCTTGAAGGAAAAATTGTAGAGCATTTAGGTGGTGATAAGTACCGCTTTAAAGATCAAAGTGGTGAAATCACTATTGAGATCGATCATGATGATTGGAGAGGCGTGAAAGTCGGTCCTGAAGATACCGTCGTGATCTATGGTGAAGTGGATCATCACCGCCATAAACCAACCGATATTGATGTTGATAGGGTTGTTAAAAAGAGTGGCGAAGTTGTTGCTGAATAACTAAATAGCCTGACTACCAAGTAGCGACATATAGCGACATATAACGATTTAATACCGTATGTCTGCTTAACCTGCTGATTTGGCCACTGAGTTTACTCATATTACTCATAATATTTATACCCTTATCTTAGATATATTACTGATATTAAAGGAGTGCAATGATGCGTCCACTATTTTTACTTTCAACCTTAATTTTAAGTTCTTCAATTGCTTTTGCTCAAGTCGATGTGCCGAAAGTTGAAGTGCCGGCAACAGAGAAGGCGGGAGTTGAAGCGATCCAAGAGAAAGCAAAAGCGCCTACAGAGCCCAGACAGATTAGAGCACAAGCGAGAATTCATAAGGATGAATGTGTAACAGGAGATTGTCCTGGAAAAGCTCAAAATGAGAAGCGTAATGGCGATAAAGCAGAGATGAAAGAGCAACGCAAAGAGATGAAGAATGCCGATGGTAAGAGAGAGGCTCAAAAGGAGAAGCGAGCTAACTCTAAAGATGGTAAGAAACATCATAGTGATAAAGAGTATAAAAAGAACCATAAGAAAGAACATAAAAAAGAGCATAAGAAAGAGAAGAGAGCAAAAGAGCACCGCGATGGCTCAATGAAGGGCGATAAAGGTGCTAAAAAGATGGAAGGGCGTAACTAAGCGATAATATTAGTGAATAGATGTAGTTTATAAAAGCGAAGTTAATCTACTAAACCTAAGTTTCCCTTATTCTCACTTTTGTGGGGATAAGGGTTTTTTTATATCGTATCTATTCACGACCTTCTAAAATCATTAAAAAATAGATAGAGAGGTGAGTGCATTGCGTTATCAGCGATTATTTTAGAGATGATAGCTCAGTTGTATTAAAATAGAGGTTCGACTTGTGATACTGCTGAGAATCATTCAGCGATACAAGGACTGGTAGAGAGATCTACAGATTGATAAATAGAGGTAAAAAATGGCAAAAAAACCACAAAAAGGTAGTGCGCAGATTGCAGGTAATAAACGCGCTTACCATGATTACTTTATTGAAGAGAAGATCGAGACGGGTATTGAGCTACAAGGTTGGGAAGTTAAGAGTTTAAGAGAGGGGCGTGGGCAACTTTCTGAGGCTTATGTGCAGATTAAAAATGGGGAGGTCTATATGATCGGCTCCCGCATTACTCCTCTACTTTCCGCCTCAACCCATATCTATGCTGACGATACACGGACGCGTAAATTACTGCTCCATCGCCGTGAAATTGATCGCTTGATGGGCGCGGTAGATCAGAAGGGATATACAATTGTTCCCTTAAGTTTGTATTGGAAGCGGGGAATGGTTAAGGTAGAGATAGGATTGGCGAAAGGGAAAAAGGATCACGATAAACGAGCGACAATTAAGGAGCGAGATTGGAATCGTGAGAAGCAGAGAATACTTCGTCATGAACATCGATAATGTTAAATCATAAAAAATTGAATAAAGATTCATGAAAACTGGAGGAGAAGATGGATAGAAAAAAGATTGTCTTTTTAGATCATGGAACAATGAGTCGCTTTGATCTCTCTTTTAACTTTCCTTATGAGTTAATTGAGATTGATAATTGCCCTAAAGAGCAGGTTGCTCAAGCATTAGCAGGTTGTGAAATTGCGATTACTAATAAGGTGCCGATCGATCGCGCGGCGATGGAAGCTAATCCACAGCTGAAATTGATTGCGGTAGCGGCAACAGGATTCAATATGATCGATATTGCAGCTGCAAGAGAGTTGGGCATTACTGTCTCTAATGTTGCAGGCTATAGCCAAACTGCCGTTGCTGAGCATGCATTTATGATGATGATCTCTTTAGTGCATCGTCTTCCACTTTATGAAGCACGTGTTCGTGCAGGTGAGTGGCAGAAGTCACCTTTCTTCTCTATTTTTGGTGCTCCTATTTATGAACTAAAGGGGAAAACGTTAGGAATTTTTGGTCGTGGAAGTATTGGTTCGCAGTTTGCAAAGTATGCGGAATGTTTTGGAATGAAGGTTCTCTATTCTGAACGAAAGGATGCATCGACGATTCGACCAGGATATGAGAGTTTCTCTGATGTGTTAGAAAAGAGTGATGTCTGCTCGATCCATGCTCCTTTAACGCCGGAGACGGAAAATCTTATTTCAGCGAAAGAGATTGCAAAGATGAAGCGAGGGGTGATTATCCTGAATGTGAGTCGAGGGGGATTGGTAAATGAAGCCGATTTAGCTGCAGGATTGCGAAGTGGTCAGGTGGGGGGAGCCGGAATAGATGTGTTAACTTCAGAGCCTCCCAAGCCAGATAATCCACTCTTAGCGGATGATCTTGGGAATCTTATCTTAACACCGCATACTGCATATGCTAGTGAAGAGGCATTGGCAAAATTAGTCGTTATTCTACAAGATAATATTAACCAATTTGTTGCCGGCGCCCCGATGAATGTTGTTAGTTAGGGATGCTATTTGATCTTGTAGGGTTGAGTGTGTCATTATTGCCTGATTGATCACTATATTATTAGAGGAATATCGATGTTAGCAGCGTCTTATATGGGGCTAAAGCATACACATATTATGCTTGCCTTCTTTTCAATTATCTTTTTCAACTTCCGCTTTTGGAAATATTTTTTAGTAGCAAGACCAAAATGGGCACGTATTGCTCCGCATGTTATTGATACCTTTCTATTATTGACAGGGATTCTATTAGCGGTTGCGCTCTCTATTAATCCATTTTCATTGGGGGGAAGCTGGTTAGGGGTAAAACTCTTCTTTATGGTGCTCTATATTCTTTTTGCAATTTTAGCAATGAGACAAAGCTTTGCACTCTCTACAAGATTGATTAACTACCTGATTTGTAACAGTATGGCAATGGCAGTTGTCTGGATGGCGATGATGAAGCCACAACTATTCTAATTCACTATTAATCTGCTCTGCTCCAAAACGGATAAAGAGTAGACAAAAATTTGCAAGTTACTAAAATTGTTATATACTAACCATCTTAGTTAAGCGCCCATAGCTCAGCTGGATAGAGTACCTGGCTACGAACCAGGCGGTCGGAGGTTCGACTCCTTCTGGGCGCGCCATATAGTAAACCCCTTACTTTCGAGTAAGGGGTTTTGTTTTTCAATGAGTTCTGATGAGTTCTAATGAGTTTAGTAGAGGCGGCTTGTTGTAGTGGTATCCCTTCTCTGTAGATGTATATAGATGGATTCAGCTCTTTATGTGTTAGAGGTTGATAATCTCTGCTCAGTAACAATAACGCATGGCGCATAATCACATTACACAACTATTTTGATTCTTCGATATCTTTTGTTTGACATTCTGAAAATATCGGGTATAGTAATGATCTTAGTTAAGCGCCCATAGCTCAGCTGGATAGAGTACCTGGCTACGAACCAGGCGGTCGGAGGTTCGACTCCTTCTGGGCGCGCCATACAGTAAACCCCTTACTTTCGAGTAAGGGGTTTTATTTTATTGATCAATTTTGAATTGAATCTATTTTGCTACTTGATTAAGATCTTCTTTAGGGGTTGGGCGAATGATCCATCGATTAGCTATCACCGTCATTTGCTTCCTGCCATTGCTATTGTTGGAATAGTGGGGCAATGCCATAAGATCTTTTTGAATGACGATGATGCGATTATCAGTAATACTCTATCAGGCTAAAAGTAAAATACTAAAAGCGAGGAGTAAGAGTGATTTATCTTTCGATTAATTCATATTGATAGTGAGGGCGATCGCCAATACGGTAATAGATAAAGTCTTTTTGATAGCTATCTAAGAATTTTTGTCGAGCTTCTGCACTCTCAAACCATCTTTCCGCCTTAAAGTCAGGTCCTAGAAGATTTTCACGCATAAAAGTTGCATTAGGGGGTAAAGTCATTCGAACGCCATATTGTTTACTCATAATTGATCTCCATCTTACAAATTTGATTACTTAATCTTCGATTCTATCGGGTCTGTTGAAAGCTTCATTTTTGACTGGAAGCTTAATCTTCGTTTTAATATTTGCATTTAATATTCGTTATTAATATTGGTTTTTCCTATTGGTTTTAATACCTATCTGCTTTTCACTTATCTCTTTTCGTATAGGGCTAATATTAGTTTAAGATCGGTCGATATTTCAATAATGTTTTCAGCTCATTTTTCAGTAGCGCTACTGTTGAAGGATGTTGCAATCTATTGATTAACCACCTGTCATCGACATGATTCGTTTAATTTTAGTTGCATCTGTTCTAAACTCATGTTTTTGCGGCTTAAGATCGATCGCTTCTCTGATCGCTTTTTGTAACTCTTCATCACTACAATGATCTCTAAGCATCTCCCTTAATGGGTAAGCCTCCTCTTGTCCGAGACACATATAGAGGGTGCCATCGACGGCGAGACGAACACGATTACAGCTATCACAAAAGTGTTGACTCAATGGGGTGATTAATCCAAAAGTGAAAGAACCATCTGGCGATTGGTAATATCGAGCAGGCCCCTGTCCGAGTTTTTGTGGTGCATCTACTAAACCATATTTAGCTTTTAAGGTCTCTAGCAGTTTTGTGAGATCTTTTCCTTCTGTACTTTGTCCGGTTATTCCCATTGGCATTGCTTCAATCAAGCGAAGAACTAAGCCATTATCGATACAGAATTGGATCATTTTGTCGATATCCTGATCATTGATTCCAATCATCGGTACCATGTTGATCTTAATCATTTTAAAGCCCGCATCGATTGCGGCAAAGATTCCTCTTTTAACTTTATCGATACAATCATTGCCTGTAATTTGGTGGACAGTGAGAGGATTGAGTGAATCGAGGCTAATATTAAGACGGTCAAGTCCCGCCTCTTTTAGGGGTTTTGCTAGGCGTTCGAGTTGTGTTGCGTTTGTGGTCATAGAGAGATCTTTTATGGTGGGGATCTCTTTCATTCGTGCAATGAGCTCGGTGACATCCTTTCTTAAAAGAGGTTCACCGCCGGTGATGCGGTAGTGATCGGTTCCCATTGCTGAAAAAGCTTTAACAACGCGAATAATCTCATCAAATGTGAGCCAATTTTTATTGACCTCAAAACCTTTAAACCCTTTAGGGATGCAGTAGGTGCAGCGAAGGTCGCATCGATCTGTCACTGAGATTCGTACATAATCAATTTTACGACCAAACTGATCAATTAACATTTATTAAAATCTCCCTGAAATGGATTGCTCTTAGAAGTATTGAGAAACATTGTGATGGGGTAGATGATCTACATAATAAGTGGTGTTTAATAAGGTATCTCATCTAGCGCCATCTAGGATTGTTCTAGTGTGATCTCATGCTTAGTAAGTTCAATAAGTTTGCCTCTAGAGCGAGTTTTATAGAGACTCAGCTCTATGAGGGATCTCTTAAAAGAGCTATTAAAGATTGAGGTCTTTAATACATTTTGCAATTGTTTCGATCTTTTTCATCTGTGTGAACTCTTTTCGATAGACAAGTGCAACTTTCCGCGTAGGTACGGGCTCTGTAAATGGGATGTAGTGAAGTAACTCACTCAAATGATCATCTGTTAATGCATATTTAGGGAGTACTGAAATTTGATGGCCAGCTGCCACAATATTGCGAATAGTCTCAAGTGAGTGATGATGGGAGCTTGTTGCATTGATCTCTTTGCAGCGATCGAGTACTTGATCACGAAAGCAGTGACCGATATTGAGAAGCAGCGGATCATATTCATGAATCTCATCGGGTGAGATCACCTCTTTCTCATTGAGGGGATGCTCTTTAGGAGTTATCACAAAGAAAGGTTCTTCATAAAGCTCTATCACCTCAAAGGTTGGATCAGCAATAGGAAGCGCAAGAATTGCGGCATCGATCTCACCTGTCTTTAACATTGGGAGAAGATTGTCCGTCATATTTTCAAAGAGGTTGAGTTGTAACTCGGGTGCAGCTTCTCTTAAAAGGGGAATCATTCTAGGAAGAAGATAGGGTGCAATAGTGAAGATAATCCCGAGGTTGAAACGACCCTCTATTGAATCGGATTCTTTACTTAAAGAGAGCAATTCATCAACAAGCTCAAAAATTTTGCGAGCTTTGGGAAGTGCTTTTTCACCTTCAGGTGTAAGGAGAACCTCATTAGTGGTTCGTTCAAAGAGTGAGACATCCATCGAGGCTTCAAGGTTTTTTATCCCAATAGATAATGCCGGTTGAGAGATAAAACACTTTTGCGCTGCTCGGCCAAAATGCCGCTCTTCCGCAACCGCAATGAAGTAACGAAGTTCATTTAATTTCATGCATTATTCCCATAAGTAACATTAATGTAGTGAATGATTTACATACTAACATATTTGCATTAAGGTGATTCTAATTAAGCATAAATCCCATGTTTATCAGCCCTTGAAGCGCTCTTGAAATGTGAAAGATTGATCAGGTTACAAATTGCGCTAAATGGAGAAAAATGGGCTATAATGAGGGAAATTTCTTTCTTTTTAATTTCCTATTAATTTTAGACGACTTAAGTGAGCGATAACAATGAAACTAATCGATAAGTTTAGAGAGACGTCGGCACTCTATGGTGCAAACCAGACTTATGTCGAAGAGATGTTTGAATCATATCTCGAAGATCCAAGTTCTGTATCTGCACAATGGCAGGCCTATTTTGCCGACTTTAAAAATAGTCAAGGCGAGGATGTAGCTCAAGGACCTGTTAAGCGTGCTTTTGAGCAGATGCGTCACCAAGGGGTGCGAGTGCAATCTGCGGGTGTGGATGAAGCACATCTTGAGAAGCAAGTTGCAGTACTCAATTTAATTGGCGAATATCGCCGTAGAGGGCATCAAGTAGCAGACTTATGCCCTCTTAATTTACGTGATATTCCTAATGTGCCTGAACTCAATCCCGGTTATTATGGTTTAACTGAAATGGATATGGGCACAACCTTTAAAACAGGTGGACTAGCGGGCAAATCAGAGATGACGCTTCGTGATATCTTAGATGTTTTAAAGAAAACGTATACCGGCCATATTGGTGCTGAGTTTGAGCATATCACTAAAGATGCAGAGCGCGACTGGATTAGAACGCGTTTAGAAGAGGTTCAAGATCATTATCGCTTAAGTGATGAAGAGCGTATTGAGACCTTAAAAGAGTTGATCTCAGCAGATGGATTAGAACGTTATCTTCATACTCGTTATGTTGGACAAAAGCGCTTCTCATTAGAGGGTGGAGATGCTTTAATTCCGATGCTCCATGAGATGGTCGTAGGTGCTTCCAATTTTGGTGCGGAAGAGATCGTGATCGGGATGGCTCACCGTGGTCGTCTTAATACCTTAGTTAATATCTTAGGAAAAGCTCCTAAACAGCTTTTTGCAGAGTTTGAGGGCGTTCCAACCTTCTCGAAAGGTTCCGGTGACGTAAAATATCATATGGGATACTCCTCCTCCGTGATTGCATCGCCCGATAATCCTCCTGTGCATCTTGCGCTTGCATTTAACCCTTCTCACCTTGAGATTGTAAATCCTGTTGTGGAAGGATCTGTTCGTGCACGCTTAGAGCGTCGTATTGAGCCAGGTACACCAACAGGACATCTCCCATTTAATACAGTGCTTCCTGTATTAATTCATGGTGATGCTGCATTTGCAGGGCAAGGAATTGTTCTTGAGACGCTCCAGATGTCTCAAGCTCGTGGTTATACAACCGGGGGAACAGTTCATATTGTTGTCAATAACCGTGTTGGTTTTACAACATCAAATCCGCTAGATGCGCGTTCATCTGAGTATTGTACTGATGCGGCGAAGATTGTTCAGGCACCTGTTTTACATGTGAATGGTGATGATCCTGAAGCGGTGAAGCATGTGATGCAATTAGCATTAGGCTATCGTAATACCTTCCATAAGGATGTTGTGATCGATTTAGTCTGCTACCGTAAATTAGGTCATAACGAAGCGGATGAGCCAAGTGCAACACAGCCGATGATGTATAAGAAAGTGCGTAATCATAAGACTCCAGCACGTATCTATGCAGATCGCCTTATCGCTCAAGGATTGATTACGGAAGAAGACTTTAAAAACTTCACACAAGAGTATCGCGATAAGCTGGAAGAGGGTACTCCTGTCGGGTTCCCAACTGTTGAATCGATCAATAGCTCTTATATGCAAAAATGGGAGAAGATCTCAAAAATGCATGATCGTTTTGATGAAGAGGGACCTGTCGTTCCTGAAACAGGTGTTGTTCCTTCAAGAATCACCGAACTTACCCGTATTATGAATCAATTACCTGAGAGCTTAAAGCTTCATAATCGTGTTCAAAGAATTCACGATAATCGCCTTAAAATGGGTGAAGGTGAGTTAGAGATCGATTGGGGCTTCGCTGAGATTATGGCGTATGCAACACTTCTTGAGGAAGGTTATCCTATCCGTATTACGGGGCAGGACTCAGGACGTGGAACATTCTTCCATCGTCATGCGGTCTACCATAATCAAGAAGATGGAAGTAGCTATATCCCACTTCAACATCTTACGAAAGATCAAGCGAACTTTACCGTTATTGACTCTATTTTGTCAGAAGCAGGGGTCTTAGGATTTGAGTATGGCTATGCATCGACTGAGCCGAATGCACTTGTTATTTGGGAAGCGCAATTTGGTGATTTTGTCAATGGTGCACAGGTCGTTATTGATCAGTTTATCGCATCAGGTGAGACAAAGTGGCGTCGCTATAATGGTTTAGTGATGTTGCTTCCTCATGGATATGAAGGTCAAGGACCTGAGCATTCATCGGCACGTCCTGAGCGTTTCTTAGAGCTCTGTGCAGAGAATAATATGAGTTTTGTTGTGCCGACAACGCCAGCACAGGCTTTCCATATGTTCCGTCGTCAGATGCATCAAGATTATCGCAAACCATTAATTGTGATGTCACCTAAGAGTCTATTGCGACATCGTCAAGCAGTGAGTACTTTAGAAGAGCTAGCAACCGGTACTTTCCGTTCAGTTCTATCAGAGATTGATGCTATTGATGCGGCGAAGGTCGATCGTGTGGTGATCAGTGTTGGTAAGATCTACTATGATGCAAGAGATCGCAGAGCAGCGGTGAATGATGAAAAAACAGCGATTATCCGCCTAGAAGAGATCTATCCATTCCCAGCAGTGGCCTTAGCGACAGAATTAGCGAAATATCCTAATGCGAAAGAGGTGATCTTCTTGCAAGATGAACCTAGAAATCAAGGATATGCAACCTTTGTTTATCCACATTTAATTGAGTTGTTAGGCGATAAACATGCATTACGATTTGTGACTCGTCCGGCAGCTGCTGCGCCGGCAGTAGGATATAGCCATGTTCATGCAGAGCAGGAGAAAGCGCTTCTTGACGCAATCTTTCCAACCGAGTAATGATTGATTGTCGATTAGGGGGCTCCTAGTGGAGCTCCTTACTTATCAACAGTTATCAACAGAATTAAAAGCTTCATTAAAAGTTTATATAACAGTTATATATTTACATAGGAGAAAATCCATGAGTGTTGAAATTAAAGTTCCAGTATTACCTGAGTCAGTTGCTGATGCATTACTCTCTGCTTGGCATAAACAAGTAGGTGAGTTTATTGAAGAGGGTGAGAACCTTGTTGATCTTGAGACTGACAAAGTGATGTTAGAAGTTCCTGCAACAGTGAGCGGCGTTCTTAAAGAGATCAAAGTTGAAGAGGGTACAGATGTTACAGAAGGAACTGTTTTAGCAATTATCGAAGCAGGTGAAGCGCCTAAAGCAGAAGCAGCGCCTAAAGCAGAAGAGAGCAGTGCGGTAGCCGCTGTTGAGAGTGATGAAGAGGTGGGAATGTCACCAACTGTTCGTCGCTTAGTTGAAGAGAATAATCTTGATATTAGTAAGATCCCGGCAACCGGCAAAAATGGGCGTCATCTTAAAGAAGATATTGAAAACTTCTTGAAAAATGGTGGTGCGAAAGCGGCACCTGCAGCGAGTAAAGCAGCGCCAGTTGCTTCTGTTCCAACTGGTGAGCGTGTTGAAAAGCGTGTACCGATGACACGTCTTCGTGCCCGTATTGCAGAGCGTCTCCTTGATGCCACAAATAGCACGGCAATGTTAACAACATTCAACGAGATCAACATGGAACCTGTGATCTCGATGCGTAAGAAGTATCAAGATCGTTTCACTAAGACCCATGGTGTAAAACTTGGTTTTATGTCTTTCTTTGTTAAGGCAGCAGTTGAAGCACTTAAGAAGTATCCAGCTGTGAATGCTTCGATTGATGGTAATGATATTATCTATCATGGTTATTTCGATATCGGTATTGCTGTCTCTTCACCACGTGGTTTAGTCGTGCCGATTATTCGTAATGCAGATCAATTAAGCCTTGCTGATATTGAGAAGCAAATTATTGAATATGCAACAAAAGCGAAAGAGGGTACTTTAACTATCGAAGAGATGACAGGCGGTACATTTACAATCACAAATGGTGGTGTATTTGGCTCTATGCTCTCAACGCCGATTATCAACCCACCACAAAGTGGTATTTTAGGTATGCATAATACTTATGAGCGTCCAATTGTTAAAGATGGCCAAATTATTGCAGCACCAATGATGTATGTTGCTCACTCATATGACCACAGAATCATTGATGGTGCTGAAGCAGTTGGATTCTTAGTCTCAATTAAAGAATCAATCGAAGATCCAGCAAGTATGCTTCTTGAACTCTAATCAGTGAAGAAGTAATAGAACTTTAGTGGGTAGTAACAATTATAGAGATTAGAGAAGATCCTTTATTGAACTTTTATCGATAAAGGATCTTTTTCCAAGGAGAATATTTTATGGCGAAGAAAGAATTTGATGTCATCGTAATTGGTGGTGGTCCTGCAGGTTATGTTAATGCCATTCGTGCAGCACAGTTAGGTTTAAAAGTTGCCTGTGTTGAAAAATGGATTGGCAAAGCAGGAAAGCCTGTTTTAGGTGGAACCTGTCTTAACGTAGGTTGTATTCCTTCTAAGGCACTGCTTGAGTCATCTGCACTCTATGAAGAAGCAAAAGATCATGGTACAGATCACGGTATCTCTGTTGAAGGGATCAAAATGGATCCTAAAGCGATGATTGCTCGTAAAGATAAGATCGTATCTGAATTAACAGCGGGTATTTCAATGTTATTCCAAGCGAATAAGGTTGAGTGGCTACAAGGTACAGGAAAGTTACTAAAAGATAATGTTGTTGAAGTTACTGACCATGATGGCAAAGTTGAAACCTATAAAGCGAAAGATATTGTTTTAGCGACCGGCTCAGTACCAATGGATATTCCATCAGCTGTTGTTGATAATAAGCGTATCTTAGATTCTGAAGGGGCACTCGATTTAGAAGTTGTACCAAAACGTTTAGGTGTGATTGGTGCCGGTGTTATTGGTCTTGAGATGGCAAGTGTTTGGTCTCGTTTAGGTGCTGAAGTTGTCATTTTTGAAGCGATGGATAAGTTCCTTTCAGCAGCTGATCAACAAATTGCAAAAGATGCTGCAAAGCATTTTAAGAAGCAAGGTTTAGATATTCGTCTAGGTGCGCGTGTTAATGAGTCAGTCGCAACGGATGATGGTGTTACTGTTAAATATAGTGACAAAAGTGGTGAGCATGAAGAGAAGTTTGACTACTTATTAGTTGCTGTAGGCCGTAAGGCGTTCACAGATGGGATTGTTGATGAGTCTGTAGGTCTTGAGATGGATGGACGTTTAGTCAAAGTTGATGATAAATGTCAGACCAATATTCCTAATGTCTGGGCGATTGGTGACCTTGTTCGTGGACCTATGTTAGCGCATAAAGGTTCTGCAGAAGGTATTGCTGTGGCGCAACGTATTGCGGGTCAATATGCGCGTGTTAATTATGATGCAGTTCCATGGGTGATCTATACCCATCCTGAGATTGCATGGGCAGGTAAAACTGAAGAGCAGTGTAAAGCAGAAGGTATTGAAGTGATCACAAGCTCCTTCCCATTTGCGGCATCAGGACGTGCGAAAGCGATGGGCGCAACAGAAGGTTTAGTTAAAGTCATTGCCGATGCAAAAACAGATAAATTATTAGGGGTACATATTGTTGGACCTAATGCATCAGAATTGATTCATGAAGCTGTTATTGTTCTAGAGTTCGGTGGTACATCGGAAGATATCGCAAGCACAATGCATGCGCATCCAACACTAGCAGAGAGTGTTATGGAAGCAGCGCATGGCATTCATAAAAGCGCAATTCATATGATGAATCGAAAATAATTGGAAAGATTTGGGCGAGATATCGAAGTATTAAGAGGATTAAGATCTAGGATTAAGTATTAAGCATACGATTCTGATATTGACTTCATCTTGATTTATCTCTTCCAAGAGTGAATATATCATCTATAATTAGCACTACTTTTTGATCATAAGAGGTAGTGCTTTTTTATTGACCATCATAATCTATTATTCATTTCCCCTCTTTTTGCTCCTATTTCGCTCTTTTCTAATAAGAGAGAAGCGCTGTAGAAGCATAAAAATGGATTTCTCCATTAGTTATTGCCAATTCAGAATTCGATATTTCTGATATTAAGCATGAAAATGGACTGAAATTAGAGATAGAAATAATATTAGGGTTTGTTTTAATCGATTGATTTTCAACAGGATTTTATCCATAATGAGGTATTGATTAATAATAGAGCAAAAAAAGTGTGAGATCTGTTTGACATACTTTAGGGTTCATACTATTATAGTCACCTGTTCACGAGGAGAAGCTTCCAAGAGAATAGATTTAGTCCCTATCGTCTAGCGGTTAGGACACTGCCCTTTCACGGCGGCAACCGGGGTTCGAATCCCCGTAGGGACGCCAAATATCGAAGCCTACTGATTATATCAGTAGGCTTTTTTGGTTTCTAGAGGTATTCATTTATATTGTATGCATTGATATTTAATAAGTGATATTTAAGTGATATTTAGTTAGTAAGTAGATCTATCTGGATCTATCCGGATCTATTACAGAGCTGATCTCGATGAGATGAGATATATGAGATGAGATATCAGAAATAGGAGAGTTATAGATGGCAAAAATTTTTATATGTAAAGTGGATGATCTTACAGCAGGAGAGATGCGTAAGTTTGAAACGGAAATTGGTGAACTCCTTGTCTTTAATCGAGAAGGGGAATACTTTGTAACGGATGATCAATGTACCCATGCAACAGCCTCTCTCTCTGAAGGTGATTATTTTGATGACACGATCAGCTGTCCATTGCATTGGGGAGAGTTTAATATTATGACAGGGGAAGCAACAGCGGCTCCTTGTAAGAAACCACTCCGTACCTATCGTGTCTTAGTGGAAGGCAATGAGGTCTATATCGATAGTGAATTAGAGGCAGAGGCTGCAATGCTTAAATAGAGGATCGGTAGAAGATCGTCATAGATCGAGAAGTTGGTAAACCATAGAATGGAACAGAAGAAGAGCCTAAAGGGCTCTTTTTTTATTTCTCTCTAGATCATTAAAATGATATTGGAGATTGTACAAAATAGAAAATAAAGGGTATATAAGAGATAGGGCTATAGTAAGTCTTTAAGTTCGATAGTAGTCGAATAAGATGACAAGATTGAGTATCAGTTTTAACTCATTCTTATTGAAGTTTAGTTTTAAAGCGGAGATGTGATAGGAATCGGTAGCGCGTTGAGATTGGGAGACTAATCTTAAATTTGATGATCAATAAATCAATAATAAAAAAGAATCATGAAAGAGAAATGATCGAAAAGGTCGGAAAGATCAGTAGCGCTATTAGAGGTTGATCACATTATCCTATTTTATGTGGGTGGTGCCCTTAACTTTAGGAGGAGAAGATGTTTACATTTATAGGCGGTATATTACTGCTCATTATAGGTTACTTCACTTATGGAAAGTATGTAGAGAAGGTTTTTGGGGTTAAAGAGAGGCCTACACCGGCATATACGAGTAGCGATGGTGTTGACTACGTACCGATGAATACGGCTAAAAACTCATTGATTCAGCTGCTCAATATTGCCGGCGTCGGTCCGATTTTTGGCCCGATTTTGGGAGCACTTTATGGCCCCGTAGCTTTTATCTGGATCGTCTTTGGTTGTATTTTAGCCGGAGGAGTTCATGATTATTTAACGGGAATGATCTCGATTCGAAATCGTGGGGCTCATCTTCCTGAACTTGCGGAAAAGTTTTTAGGAAAATCGATGCGCCATATTGTCAATGCCTTTGCCTTACTGCTGCTTGTTCTTGTAGGAACGGTGTTTGTTTCGGCTCCAGGACAGTTACTCTATGATCTGATGGGCGGTAAAGTTGGTCTCGCAATTATTGTGGGTATTATCTTTATCTACTATGTTTTAGCAACGCTATTGCCGATCGACAAGATTATTGGGCGCTTCTATCCTTTCTTCGGGATGCTTTTAGTTTTAAGTGCTATCGGTATTGGTGTTGGTTTAGTTGTTACAGGGCAGGCGGGTAATATTCCTGAATTGACTTTAGATAATCTTCATCCTGGTGGCCTTGCAATTTTCCCACTTCTATTTTTAACAATCTCTTGTGGGGCGCTTTCAGGTTTCCATGCAACGCAATCGCCTATTATTTCACGTACAACTAAGAATGAAGGGCATGGGCGAAAAATTTTCTACGGCATGATGATTGCAGAAGGTGTTATTGCAATGATCTGGGCGGCGGCAGCGATGGCGATGTTCTATGATCCAGCGGCACCTTTTGGCGAGGGATTAAATGCGGTATTGAAAGAGGGTGGTCCGGCATTAGTCGTTAGTAAAGTGGCTGTTATGATGTTAGGTGGTGTAGGAGGAACAATTGCGATTTTAGGTGTGATTATCCTACCCATTACCTCTGGTGATACAGCATTTAGAAGTGCAAGAATGATTATTGCGGATTATCTTAAGATTGGACAAGATAAGGTCGGCAAGCGTCTTTGGATTGCTCTTCCAATGTTTGTTATCTCTGCTATTCTTCTTCAGCTCGATTTTAATATTTTATGGCGTTACTTCTCATGGGCGAATCAATCGACAGCAGTGATAGCGCTCTTTGTAGGGGCGATGTATCTCTATATTGGTGGTAAGAATTACTGGATCTCACTATTGCCGGGAATTTTTATGTTATTAGCGACAACTACCTATATTTTAGAGCAACCGATCGGCTTTGGTCTCTCGACAGAGATCTCTCAGATCGGAACGGTGATTATCTCAATTGCGCTTGTTGCTCTCTTTTTCTGGCAAGCAAAACGACAAAGAGCATGTGGACTGCCTTTAGAAGAAGATTTAACAGGTTGGGATGGCACGATGAAAGAGGGTGGTTATGATTTCACCTGTAAAGGCTTATAATCTCTTATATCCTATGATCACGACTTTAAGCGCACTTTAATTGAGTTTTAGAGTTTTAATAATGTGAATAGTAGAGTAAAGAGTATTAGATATGTATTAGATAAAACTCCCGGATAATTCTGGGAGTTTTTTCATGAGAGAAATGGGAGAAATGAGAAGGTGCGAGGAGGAGATATGAAGATTGTGATTGCTCCAGATTCATATAAGGAGAGCTTATCTGCTCTTGAGGTAGCACAATTGATTCAAAAAGGGTTCTCTCGCCACTATCCAATGGCAGAGTATCATTTAGTGCCGATCGCAGATGGTGGGGAAGGGACGATCGATGCAGTGATCAGAGCAACTCAGGGGCAAAGAGTGACGCTCTCCGTAATGGGGCCGTTAGGTCAGCCGGTAGAGGCATCTTATGCAATTACTGGTGATGGAAAGAGCGCTGTGATTGAGATGGCAGAAGCTAGTGGATTAGCGCATGTTTCATTAGCGCAACGAGATCCGCGAATAACAACGAGCTTTGGAACGGGTGAGTTGATCAAAGATGCATTAGCGCGAGGCATTCGACATATTATTTTAGGTTTAGGGGGGAGTGCGACTAATGATGGTGGTGCCGGCATGTTAGCGGCGCTAGGTCTACAGTTTTTGGATGCAAAAGGGAATCTACTCCCTTTAGGAGGACTCTCTTTAAAAGAGCTCACCTTTATCGATAGTAGCTATTTTGATCCGGCTATTAAGGAGTGCCATTTTGAGGTTGCTTGTGATGTGGATACTGTATTGATAGGAGGGCAGGGCGCTTCAGCAATTTTTGGTCCACAAAAGGGTGCAACGGCGGAGATGGTTTCTCAGTTAGATAATGCGCTAGCCCATTATGCAAAGATCGTTGCGCAGACATTAGAGTGTGATGTGCAAGCTATTCAAAATCATGCAGGAAGTGGTGCTGCCGGTGGAATGGGATTTGCTGCTCTCACTTTTCTCCAAGGTAGATTGAGTCCGGGGATAACGCTTATTTTGGATCTGATCAATTTTGAGGCATTGATCGCCGATGCCGATCTTGTTATTACCGGAGAGGGAAAAATAGATCGACAGACTCTACATGGTAAAGCGCCAATAGGGGTTGCAAGGATCGCTAAAGCACATAATATTCCGGTCATAGCGATCGCCGGCAGCCTTGGAGATGGGGCTCATCTTGTAAAAGAGTCGGGAGTTGATGCACTTGTGAGTATTCTCAATTCTCCTTGTACGTTAGAAGACGCCTACCTAGAGAGTAGGAAGAATCTTGAGCAAACGGCAGAGAATGTAGCGGCAATATTAAAAGTCGGTAAGATGTTATAGATCATCTATTAGAGTTCTCTATCAGGATTATCTGTCAAGAGCCCCTATCAAAACAAGAGGAGAGAGAAATGTTAGAGACATTTGGGTTGGAAATCACGATTTTTATTAAACTAATCGTAGGAATGATCGGTGTTCTTCTCTATCTGCGCGTATCGGGTAAATCACAAATGTCTCAGATGACGCCGGCAGATATCGTTAGCTCCTTTGTGATTGGCGCAATCGTCGGAGGGACAATCTATGCACCTAATCTTTCTGTCTGGTATATGATTTTTGGCCTTATGGCCTGGACTGTCGTGAGTTATGCGCTCCATCTATTGACTAAAATCCCCTTCTTTTATCGGCTTTTTTATGGTTCGGTCACCTTTATTGTGAAAGGTGGGGCATTGCAACTTGATGAGATGCGTCGTAATAAAATGGATGCTGAACAATTGACTGCAAAATTGCGAGAGCAACGTATTTTTAGTCTGATGGATGTTGATGATGTGAGATTAGAGACAGATGGGCAGATGACAGTTTTTCTTAAGACAGAGAAAGTGCGGGGATTTCTCTTAATTAGCGAAGGCAATATTTTAGAGGAGAATCTTAAAGATGCCGGCAAGAGTGAGGCGTGGCTTCAGGAGGAGTTGGGGAAAATAGGGATTCAGGAGATAGAGTCTCTCTATTGTGTTGAGTGGACACCGGGTCGTGGCGTGATGGTAGTTGATGACAAGGGTAAGACGATAACTGTTACAGAGTAGGCAGCTGTAGAATCACCTTCTTGAAAATAGATCTTGAAGGTGATGTACGGTGATAGATTGCGTTACCTGTTTGTCTCTACTCTTTTTTGATTAAACATCTCTTGAACAAAATCGACCTCTCCCGTCTCTACTTTATAGAAAGCGCCGACGATACCGATCTCCCCTGATTGATACATCTCTTTTAGAACGCTACTTTTATCGAGAATATGCTCAATGGTGTGTTCCACATTATGAAGTGCCACTCTATCAACTGCTTCTTTAGAGGCGATGTCGATCCCTTGATGCGCTTTTTTAACATGTTCAATGGAGGGTTTTACTTTGGCCAAAAGATTGGTAAGGTGCCCTAGTTCAGTTCCTTTACAGGCTCCTGTAATTGCTCCGCAGTGAGTATGTCCAAGCACAACAATTAATTTTGATCCTGCTAATTTACAGGCAAATTCCATCGAACCGATAATATCTTCATTAAGAACATTGCCGGCAATGCGAACGCTAAAGATATCGCCTAAACCTTGGTCGAAGATCAACTCGGCCGAGGTTCGGCTATCGATACAGCTGAGAATAATGGCAAAAGGAAACTGTCCCTCTTTTGTTTCATTCACTTGTTCTAAAAGATTGCTGTGGGCCTTTAAGTTAGCAACGAATCGTTTATTCCCCTCTTTTAAGAAGGAGAGGGCTAGCTCGGGTGTTATGGATTTTTGGTCTTCGATATTATGTAATCTCATTCTTCAACTTCTCTCTATTAAGGTAGAATCACCAGAAGTGGATATAAGGTGATTAACAATTACTCAGTCTACCTTGGTTTAGATTGAAAAAAGAGTAAGTGAAAATTATTCTTACAGAAAATGATCAATTTTTAGGCGACATTTGAGGCTATCTCTTTGAATCAGAAATAGGAAGTAGAAAAAGTTAAATCAGCTCTTTTTTGCTAGAACTTATAGTGAAAAGAGGTGAAAAGGATTCTAGCTTAGTAGATAGATGAGGTAGTAGAGGCCAAAGTAAAATGCCACAATAACCACCAATGAGAGTGCCACAATTGTGGCAAGGTAGATTATCTTAAAGAGTATCTTTTTAAGAATAGATTGAGATTGAATCTCTTTATTTTTATGATATTTCGTCATGTGGTGATATCCCCTCAATTTTTGTAATGATTATTATTTAGAGAATGGAAAGCATGACACTTATTCTCTTTGCCGGGCTTTGGTTATGCTCAGCTTAAACTCTTAAAAGTTTCTATCGCTCTGAGGCGACTACTTTTTAGATCAACAATGGCATGCTTTTGCACTTTATGAATCTGTCTATTATCTAAGTGGGCTAATTCCGGACACCATTGACGAATAAAATCTCCATTGGGATCAAATCGCTCAGATTGGGTGACAGGATTAAAGATTCTAAAATAGGGCACGGCATCTGTTCCGGTAGAGGCCGACCACTGCCAACCTCCATTATTTGCAGCAAAATCACCATCAATGAGATTCTGCATAAACCAAGCCTCCCCTTTACGCCAATCGATCAAGAGATTTTTGGTAAGAAACATTGCGGTAATCATACGCCCACGATTATGCATCCAACCAGTTGCTTTCAGTTGCCTCATAAAAGCATCTACTATAGGGATGCCGGTCTCTCCATTTTTCCACGCTTCAAAATCGGCATCATTCTCACGCCATTGAATATTTTCTGTCTTTTCTTGGAAAGCTCTATTTCTGGAGACTTGGGGAAAATTCCACATAATATGGTAGTAGAACTCTCTCCAATAGAGCTCATTCATCCAAGTTAAAACCCCTTCATCTCCCGCGTGAAAATCACCTTCATTGATCATCAATGCTTCTTGAAGGAGGGTTTTAACGGAGATCACACCGAGTGCGAGATAGGGTGATAGACGACTCGTTCCTTCAATGGCAGGAAAGTCCCGGCGAGCATGATAGCGGAAAATATCTTCCTTTAAAAAGTTCTGAAAAACCTCAAAAGCGGAGTCTTCACCAGCTTGATAGGCTAAACTATCAAATGCCTCATAAGGATTAACAGAGAGATCATCGCTTGTAATATCGAGCTTATTTTGCGTAGGAATTTCAAAATGATTCTCAAAACGTTGATATTGCAAAACCTCGATTAAGCGTCTTTTGAAGGCGGTAAAGACTTTGTAAGGTCTATTTTCACCATTTAAGATGGAGCCTAACTTTACTAAAGTTTTATCATGGCAGAGGTAGATATCTAAGAGATGTTTCTTTAATTGTCGATAAACCGCTCGATCTCTTGCAACCTCATTGACGCCAACTTCATGATTAAAATAGAGCGAGGAGATCTGATAATTTTCCATCAATTGCAGTATACGCGTCGGAATCTCTGCCCAAGAATCAACTTCTACGATCTTTAAAGGGATATTCTTACTCTCGAGTGCTTTTTGCAATGCTTGTAAGTTTCGCCACATAAAAGCGAGTTTCAGCTTCGCATCATGATGCGCTTCCCATTCTTTATGAGAGACAATAAAAAGTGCAACTGTTTCCTGATTTTCAGTCGCCCTATAGAGCGCCTCATTATCATGAACTCTTAAATCAGATCGAAACCACATTAAAGATCGCATAATAGCTCTGAATCCTATTTAAAATGAGAAGATGGGATAATTAAGGAATAGACTATAACCTTCCGGTAGTTTATGCGAGGTTTTTATTAAAATCTGCAGGCTGATCAATCTGTAGGTGTGAATAATAATTTTTTATTTTGTATTTGATTTTTATCCGTTTTTATAGGTTGTTTAAAAAGCTCTTAGAACGATTTTTAAAGTTAATTATATCTAATAATTTTATTATTGAATTGGTTTGTTTGTATCTACCATTTTTCTAAAAAACTCTAAAGCTACTGGCATCCTATAATATCTGCTCGCGGTTAATAAAAGAGGCTCAACCTCTTTCTCGACTGCTGATAAACCATTAAAAATATCAGGTTCAGAAATATTATCTACAAATAATTTTTCTAATAAATCTTTCGCTTCTTTTGTACGACTTGGCACTAAATCTGAATCATTTTTCCAAAATAAATCTGTCACTGCTAGTCCATGTATATCTTGATTTGTAAAAAAATTATTTTCAGAAGTTTCATCAGGCACCCATATTTGCCATGTTGATTCAGATAAAATTTCCTTCTGAATTTCTTTAATATCATTATATGACTCTCTTTTTTCCAATAATGCAAACATTAATAATAAATATGGATATAAAAAACTTGCTGCAGTAGCATCTTTAAAAAATTCCTCTTTTTCTGTTTTATATATTTCTTTGTTAAAGTAAAAATATAAACTTTCATAGTCAGAATATATGCATGGATGTAAGTTTTTATGGTCTAAGCACCAAATTATTTGAGATAACATCTTTTCTAACCAAGCAGAAATAAAATTATCAGCGGTAATTAATTCATTTTTTGTGCAAAATAAATAAACCAACGAAATTTCTATAAAATTCCAATCTGATACTGGGCTATTTAAGATAGGATTATGCTTTATCACATTACCAATAGTCTGATGAATATTTTTCATTTCTTCTAATATTTGGAGATCTTTATTGCTTTGAATATATACTCTGTATTTCCACAAGCCCAACATAGCTAAACGACCTATAACATCATATAGTTTTTGATTTAAAGCTATAGGACAGTCTATCTTTGTACTTAAAGATAATTCAAACTCCTTATGAGAAGATAATTCAATTTTTTGAAAATATTCAGCTGATATTTCACAATGTAAATTGATCAACTTATCATATATTTGGCTTATTTCTTTCTGTGCTTTTTTTGATCCTCTATAATCTTGTTTAATAACATCCCAAACGTGCAACAGAACAAACTCTGAGGAAAGATAACTACTTTCAATATTATTCTCTCCCTTGCCCCAAATATAAAGAATCCATAAAGATAAATATAAACGTCGTAAATTTTGCAAAACTCTTTGATCTTTTGATTTTTTTTCCTTTACTACTTTCAATTCATCCAATAACAGTAATGTAATTTTTTTAAAATATTCATGTGATTGATCCGGATGATCAAATAGTGCTAATGATTTTCTTAATAAAGATCGAATCAACTCGATATTCTCAGCATCCCCATGAACAATAGACTCATTTAATAAAAATTTTTCTATGTATAACGCAAGTTTTTCACCATTCCAAATCTCAATTTCCACATTTGGATTTTTATTCATAATTACAGAAAAAGCAGAGGTACAGTTCTGATGCACATTTTCTGCAATCTCACCACCCACACAAACTATAATCTTTATTGGTAAGTCTTTGTGCTCACTTGCAATTTTAGCAGGGATATAAACATCTATGATTTCATTTACAGAAGGCCTAACATCCTGATCATTTCCTCCATCCCAATTCTTTCTATCTAAATTTCCTGACTTAACTGTAAATAACCATAGAGATTCTTGAGAATCATCATCTAATTTACCAACCGCAGGAATATCAACACCATCTTGCCTCACTCCAATCATTGGCTTCGTTAATACGTTAAATCCCATTTGTAGCAACAATTCAGGCAACAAAGCATCTAATTCTTTTCGCTCTTTCAAGCCATTTAAATATTCTCTAATTATTAATTTCATATCTCGCCTCCCAATGAATTGTTCTTAACACGTGTAGGAATTGCCTTGTTTCAACTGGAGATACAATTTTTAAAATTGGAAGATCAATTTTGACAGAACTAGTATTAAAAATACTATCAGCAGATGCTGTTACATTATAAGTTTGTCGAGAACCTCTCCCATACAAAATCAAGCTTTTAGAAAATAAATTATTAAACACAGATTGTTTATTGATTTGTTTATTCACTTTAATTCTTTGTCGATTTTGTTCAGAAAAACGTAGCTGTTTATTGCTTATATCTTCAAATAATTCTCTGTGATATTGTAATGACTCTATAAATATCAAGTATTCTTGACTTTCTTTTTGAATATTACTTATCGTAGAATCAAGGGATTCGGATGTATTTTTTTTAATTTTTTTTAATATACCTTCTATAGCATAAGGATAACTAGGAATAAACAGTTTCTGAATATGTAATTGAATTTTTAGTATCGATTTTTGATCAATATTTAAATCCAAAAGAGATAATAAAAAACTTATTACTATATTGGGATAAAGATAAAAGGTACCACAACAATGATCAATTAAATTAAAAAACATCGACTGATCTTGTTCCTGCTCTTCTAATAATGAAGCATCAAAATTTGAAGTCGCATCTAATGCAACACCATAAAAAATATCATCAGCAATATAAATTAACATCGGATTTTTACTGAGTAGCCAACGCGTCATAAGCGCATCTTGCAACTTACAATATTGGATCATTTGATAAAAATCCTGAAGTTGATCACCCTGAATTTTATTGCTTATTAATAACTCTTCTATCAGTTTTATATAAGTTAAACGACAACTTTCAGATGCAAGAAAAGAATAGTTGTTTAATAGCAAGATATTTAAATTTTTTTTAGTCGGATAATCTAAAATTAACTTTGAATATTTCTTCCAAACACTCGAGCTTATATTACTACAAAAAAATCTTAATTTGTCTAGAAGCTCAAGATGTCCTTCGTCATTAAACTTTAATATGTAGTCAAAGATATCTAAAAAAAACTCTTCAGCATCTTGTGGATATGAATCATAAATATGGCTAGCTACATAAAGTATTTGAGATAGCTCTTTATCCATATCTGACAAACTAGATTGTCGTTGTAATAACAACTGTGTTATGGCATTTAATTTATCAAAACCCAAATTTTCATAATCAAAAACAAATAAAATATTACTACAAGCAATAAATAACTCTGTATTGCATAAACTGAATAAATTAACGGCCAACTCATATGCTTTGCTTGCATCAATTTTTAAATATGCTTGAAATATGAAATATGTATATTCATATAATTCAGAATTATTAATTGCATCATTATATAGTTTATCCAATTCTGTTATTGTTTTTGTTTCCAAAGCATTGTTCAATAATTCATACAATGAGTAATATTCATATCTCTGCTCACAAATTGTTTTTAAGTAGTTAATAATAGAAACTACTTCATCATAGTTGAGCGAAATTTCTTTTATCACTTCCAAATATTGCATAACTGCAAAAGTATTATGATCATTTGATTTATTCAAGACATCACTAATATTATTAACAAGATCAATAGTACTATTTTTATGCAGTTCTATTAATATGCCCCGATAGCTCTTATTATCGCTATACTCCTTACTACTAAGGAATTCTCCTAAGGTTTTATCCTCATAATGTTTAATGAAAATTTCTTCCATTCAATTAACCTCGTATAAGTTTATAGGCATCTATCTAGTATTTATTTTTTGATTAAATATTAATTAATACATTAACTTTTTTAATGAATAGTGGCTATACTAAAATTAGTTTTACAAGGATATATTTTCTATCAAAGCGATTTAAGTAAACAACAAAGCCCGCTAAATAGCGGGCTTTCACAATCATGATTGGTGGAGGCGGCGGGATTTGAACCCGCGTCCGAGAACTATCCATTCTTGGTACTACATGTTTAGCCGTATCTTTAATTTAACTTCACATCGTCCGATCGGCAGGAGATGCAAAGCTGTTCTAAGTTAAGTTTCGCAAAATACCCCTTAGAAATGATATTTTACTATTTCGTTTAAGTTGACTGATGATAATACCGAACGAACACAGTATTATGATCAGTTAGCAGACTAAGCTGCTAAAGCGTAGTTGTTATCGTTTGCAACTATACAATTTGCCGCGTTTTTACAAGACTCTCGACCATCTTGACATGCACCTCAAACTTCAACATCCCCGTCGAATCCAAGAACGCCCCCGTTTAAGTTGATAGGCTATTATAGCGAATCGCTTGGTTTTATGCAATATTCAATGATTTAGTTTCTATTTAGCTTCTAATTTAGCTTTTATTACTGAGGTCAGGATTCTTTTCTAGAAGCTCTTTAAGCGCAAGCTCCGCAGGTAGAAATTGTGCCATGCTAGGATCTTGTAGAAGCTCAATGGCTCTTGGGAGATCTTTAGGGCTGCCGGGACGTGATTTCATCAAAAGTTTTACCAGTTCTAAGCGCGCAGCTTGATGATTTCCGGCGATAGCTGCTTCATAAAATCGAGCTGCTTTTGCTGCATCTGTGCCGATTACAACATCATTTGCATACATATAACCTATTTTAAAGAGTAATTCACTATTCTCTTTTGTGGGGGGTAATTTTAGAATTGTTTCTTCTAGTTTTTTAATTTCTGCTACTGCTTTAGGCTCTTCTCTTCTTGAGAGGAGAAAATAGCGGAGAGCGAGTGCTCTATCAGTTGTGGCCTCTCCCTTCTCAAGTTCGATTAATCCAAGATAGAAGAGAGCACGATTATATTTTTTATCGGCTGCCTTCTGTAGATATTTTGTCGCTTTTTGATGATCTTTCGTAACATATTTACCTTCATAATAGAAAGTACCTAAGCGGCAGAGTTCAATACGATTATTGAAGGCTGCGGAGAGTCGTGTAAATAGATATTCAAGCATAGTTGTTAATGTCGTTACTGTAATTGATTGTCGTGTGGAGTAGAAAGTGTATCGCGCTCTTCTCTAGCTTATTTTGTAGAGTAACTTTTTAGTACGAGCTCATAGCGTTTTCCTTTTTCATAATAAGCGATTAATGCCGGGAGGAAGAGCTCTTTGGGTGCAAGACCTAATTCAACACGATCATCTCCTTCGCCACTTGCATAGAGGATAATAGGGGTTCTTTTACCATTAATATAACCCTCCTTCTCTCCCACTTTAACAAAAGGTGGGCGCTGATAAACCTTTTTACCATTGGTTGTCTGTATTTTTTCATTTAATGGCGCATGATTGAGTGTGGCTTGCCATGCTGTTGTGAAGAAATCTTGAGCTAATGTCGTCATCTCTGCCGATAGATTTTGTTCTCCTCGGCCGTAATGGATTTTTTTGTGAGTAAGGTCGAAGCGAGCACTTGCATAGTTTTTACCGCCTCTGATATCTGTAAATGAGTGGGTAATAAGACGTTTTCCATCAACACTTCCGACACTGGTAAACTCCATTTTTTTAAAAGGAATGTTGACGGTTGTTTCGAGGCGATACTCACCATTGCTGTGGGTGAAGGTCATAGAGGCCGGCACTTGAAATGGACCTACAAAGTTGAGGTGGACTTGAGCAGGTAGTGGTTCGGCGTGAACGGCATGAGTGAAGAGCGCAAAAAAAGATAGTGTAAAAATAAGTAGTAAGCGCATAAGCATATGGTCTGACCTCTTAAATATATAGGAAGGCTAAGCCATCCTTGTTATGATGAAATAGACTCAGTAATGAGTCATATTTAGAATCTATATAATATTATTATACTGCGAAGAGGAGATGCGCATGCAACCTAATTTACGTCAAAGACATTTTTTAAAACTACTCGATTTTTCTAAAGAAGAGATTCTCTATCTTGTAGGGCTTGCTGAGGAGCTTAAAAAAGCGAAGCGAGCAGGAATGGAGCAACGACGATTAACAGGCAAAAATATCGCACTCATCTTCGAAAAATCATCAACACGTACCCGTTGTGCTTCAGAAGTTGCTGCGGCGGATCAGGGTGCGACAACTAGTTATCTCGGGAGCGATGGGACTCAGATCGGTACAAAAGAGTCGATGAAAGATACCGCGCGAGTATTGGGAGATATGTATGATGCGATTTTATATCGTGGATTTAGTCAAGATGTTTTAGAGAATGAGCTAGCAGCTTATGCCGGCGTTCCTGTCTATAATGGTCTGACTGATGAGTTTCACCCAACACAGATGCTTGCCGATCTTTTAACCATGAAAGAGAATAGTGATAAGTCGATCAGTGATTTTAGTTATGCTTATCTTGGTGATGCGCGAAATAATATGGGAAATTCTCATCTTGTGATGGCTGCAAAATTAGGTGTTGATTTTCGTGTTGGAGCGCCGAAGCATCTTTGGCCAGAGGCAGATCTTATTGCCAAATGCCAAGAGCTCGCTAAAGTAAGTGGTGCGACATTGACATTTACGGATAGTGCCGAGGAAGCAGTCAAAGGTGTTGACTTTATCCATACTGATGTTTGGGTTTCAATGGGAGAATCTGAAGATGCATGGCGTGAGCGTATCGCTCTTCTACAGCCTTACCAAGTCAATGGTCAATTAATGCAAGCAACAGGAAATAAAAATACTAAATTTATGCACTGCTTGCCGGCATTCCACAATCGTGAAACTTCTGTTGGTGAGTGGATCTATCAAACATTTGGTCTTGATGGTGTAGAGGTTACAGAAGAGGTGTTTGAAGGACCTCAGGCTATTCAGTTTCAGCAAGCCGGTAATAGAATGCATACGATCAAAGCGATTATGGTCGCAACTTTAGGATAGATCTATTTAGGATCTAGTTTAGCTAACTGGTTAGCCATTTAATCTTTTAGATTATTATGTTGTGTAAAAAAATCTCGCTCCATCTAGATAAACCTGGACTGAATACCTGTAAATATCGATTGAAACATTTATCAACTGTTTCTCTGTTATTTACATCAAGTATTCAAGCGCTCAAGGACTCAAGGAGATGGGCGAGATCTTTTGTATGAGATTCTTTTCTAGAATCTCAACTCTATCTATTCAACTCTCTATTGCTCTCTTAAATACTAGTATTAAGACGACGGAGAAGTTCACTCGCTTCTGCAGGCGGATAGTTTTGGACAATATTTAATGCGCGTGGAGCGATACGATCCCCTTGTACCGCAGCTTGTTGGAAGAGGCTACGAGCTTTCTCATAGTCAGCGGGGAAGTCAGCTCTATTTTGTGTATAGAGCATACCTAAGCGATAAGCAGCATGTGGTTGGGTCGGCGCAGCAAGTTGATAGTAGTGTGCCGCTGCCGGAATATTAACAATTGTTCCTTGTCCTGCTTCTAACATTGTTCCTGCGTTAAGTGCAGCTCTACTATTCCCTGCTTGTGCAGATCTTTGGAAGTAGTTGAGTGCAAGTTCTGGGTTTTTGGCAGCCCCTTGTCCACTATAATAGATCATTCCAAGGTTATAGAGAGCGTTAGCGTTTCCTTGCTCTGCTGCTTTCTCCCAATAATATTTCGCTTTTGTTAAGTCTTGGGGAACCTCGGCACCTTGAGCATATTTGTTGCCAAGATAATATTGTGCATACATATCCCCATGATCGGCATATTGCGGTAGCTCAGAGGCGGAGAGTGTTCTCATCTTCTCTATATGCTCGGGGGAGATCTGTTTTGGGGTACTGCTTTGAGTTGTTGAATTGTTCAATGACAGACAGCCCGTCAGGAGAGTTGCTAATAATATAGGAGCAAGTGTGCGCTTGATCATAATTTAAAATCCTTTACGAGTAGATGAGATAAAATAATGTTTATTTAGTTTAATTTAATATAAGTTAGCTACAGTTTAACTTAATTGTCTAAGGAGTTCTTCTGAAATTAAAATCAGTCACAAGATAATTTCTTGAAAAATAGATTGAGTTATCAGGAGACTTCTCATAATCCTTAGGCTATCTGTTCAGTCAGAATTAAAGAGAGGGAGAGGGATAGGGGAGGGTGATCAATAGAGAAATAAAAAACTTTCAAAAAAGAGTTGCAAATAAAAATGAAAGGGGTAAGATACACCACTCATTCAGACGGCAACGTTGAAGATGATTCGGTAGAAGCCCAGTTCTCTAGTAGTTTCTTTGCTTCTCTCTTTAAAGTTTAAGTTCAGTTTTTAGTAGTCTTTAAATTGAATCAGTGCTTAAAAAGAGGTCAAAAATAAAGTTGACACGAGCGAATCACTTCTGTAATATAGCTCGTCTGCTTAGGGCGGTAAGAGATTCAAGTTTGATTCACTTTAACCCTAAAGTTCTTTAACAAATTAATCTTAAGTAAGTTTGTATGGGGGCTTGTATTTGTTTGCGTGAGCAAAAGAATAGAAGTCTAACCAAACAATTCCAGCATCTATTTTTTTATAATGGAAATAGAAGCAGTAATTGAGCAGTAACGTAAGTTACATGGTTAGATCGAAAGATTTAAACATTATAGAGATTAAACTGAAGAGTTTGATCCTGGCTCAGATTGAACGCTGGCGGTATGCTTAACACATGCAAGTCGAACGGCAGCACGAGGAGAGTTTACTCTCTTCGGTGGCGAGTGGCGGACGGGTGAGTAATGCATAGGAATCTACCTTTTAGTCTAGGATAACTACCCGAAAGGGTGGCTAATACTGGATGTGGACTACGGTTTAAAGCAGGGGATCTTCGGACCTTGCGCTAAGAGATGAGCCTATGTGGGATTAGCTAGTTGGTGAGGTAACGGCTCACCAAGGCGACGATCTCT
>NZ_QEWR01000010.1 GCF_003121925.1 Ignatzschineria indica
GTGCAAGATAAAATGCAGAGATGCATCCGCACTTCAAGCACAAGCCAGTTTTCCTGGGGAAAATAGCGCTATGGAACCACCTGATCCCATCCCGAACTCAGAAGTGAAACGTAGCAGCGCCGATGGTAGTGTGGGAGATCCCATGTGAGAGTAGGTCAACCCCAGGGCTTCATTAAGAGCTCCTAGCTAATTAGCTAGGAGCTTTTTCTTTGTCTGGATTTTTTATTCTTAAGAAAGCTCCTGGAGTTGCGGGAGCCAACTACTTCATTCTTTTAACCAATGCATGCCCGCAGTTTGGACATCTTCGATGCCCCTTGCCGGCACGCAGTTTTTGGAAGAACGTGATAGTGAGGACCGGCAGCTCATCAGCCCCTGTTTGTTCTAGGGTTTGAACTTATAAGAGGATTTATTGAGTGGCGGGAGCCGACTATCTCACTCTTATCACAACTGTATGCCCGCCGGTCGGCATCTTTGATGCCTTTTGCCGGCATGCAGTTTTTGTAAGAACGTGATAGTGAGGACTGGCAACTCATCAGCCTTTGTTGCCTCAACTCATCATTTTTATGATTCTTAAGAAGATACGTGGAGTGCGGGAGCCGACTATCTCACTCTTATCACAACTGTATGCCCGCCGGTCGGCATCTTCGATGCCTCTTGTCGGCACGCTGTTTTTGGAAAAATGCGATAGTGAGGACCGGCAACTTATCACTCTCTGTCCGCTTTTTCGCTAGCTTTCGTTTTTTGATCGAGCTGTAATAATTCGCAGATTTGGAGATTTTCTGCAACAAATGCATCCCAGGGGATATGACTATAGTTTTTATGGTATTGATATTCAATATTACAGATTTCAGGACGTGTCTCGTAGATTTCGCAGCGATTCTCTTTCGTTAAATGTTTGCAAACACCATCTCCGCGATCTAAATGTTGCAATTCAGTCGCCAAATGGAGATAGCGGCAACAGGCGCCACAACTTGTACAGGGAAAATAATGTTCTTTATTCATTGAGTTCTTCACTTTTATTATCAGTTAATGCCATTTTATCGAAATGATATTGAGCTGCCATTGAGATACTTAATTATTCCTATTATACGCACTCTCATTAAAGAGAGGTAAATCAATCATGATAGAAGAAGTCGGTCTAAAGGATACTTCTCTTTTCTTCTTTGTAGATGAATGTGATAAACTTCTATATTGCAAAAATTTAAGTAAAAATGAGGTAGTTGTGAGTAGAGGACATAGACGAGGAAGAGGTCGACGTAATAGAGTTCCTGTTGAGCCTATTACAGTAGATATTCATGATTTAGCACATGATGGTCGTGGTGTTGCCAAGGTTGAGGAGAAAGTTGTCTTTGTAGATGGCGCGCTACCTGGAGAAAAGGTTGTAGCACAATATACAAAGGTGAAGAAGGAGTATGATGAAGCCCAAGCAACAGAGGTTTTAGTGAGTTCTCCTGATCGTGTAGAGCCTTTTTGTGATGCCTATGGTGTTTGCGGTGGTTGCCGTCTACAGCATCTTGATGCAGAGCGTCAGATTGACTTTAAAGCAGAGCAGTTACGATCAAATCTAGCAAGACAAGCGGGTTTGACCGATTATGAGCATCTTCCAAATCTTCGAGGTTCATCTCGTAATTATCGTTATAAAGCGCGGTTAGGAGTGAAGAATGTTCCGGCAAAAGAGCGAGTTCTTGTAGGATTTCGTGAGCGCTTAACTCCATTTATTGTCGATATGCATCGCTGCCCCATTTTGGAAGAGAAGATCGACCAATTGATTACGCCGCTATCAGAGATGATAGGGAAGCTCTCTATTGCCGCAAAGCTACCACAAATTGAAGTAGCTGTTGGGGATGATACCCATGCGTTAAGTTTTCGGGTGCTTGAAGCGCCAACGGAAGAGGATTTAGAGATTTTAAAAGCCTTTGAAGCGGAGCATGATCTTATTATCTATCTGCAACCCGGGAATGAGTCGACAACGACAGCATTAACGGAGAAAGGAGCTTCAGATCAAGCGCTCTATTATCGACTTCTGGATCAATTGACACTCTACTTTAAGCCTTACCATTTTACGCAGGTCAATCCGGCGATGAATAATAAGATGGTTAAACAGGCATTATCACTGCTCGATCTTAAAGGGGATGAGAAGGTTCTCGACCTCTTCTGTGGTTTAGGCAATTTTACATTAGCCTTAGCAACCGCGGCAGGATCTGTCATTGGTGTTGAAGGAGATAAGAGCTTAACAGATTGGGCAGGACGGAATGCGCAATATAATAGTATTGAGAATGTAGAGTTCCATTGTGCTGATTTAACGCAAGATCAACATGATGCGCCTTGGATGAATGAAAAGTATGATGCTATCTTGATTGATCCACCACGATCAGGTGCATTAGAGATGATGCCATATCTTGGAAAATTAGCACCCCAAAAAATTCTCTATGTCTCCTGTCATCCGGCAACATTAGCGCGTGATCTAGCGCTTCTAACAAAAGAATACCCTTATGAACTTGTCTCAGCGGGTGTGATGGATATGTTCCCGCATACTGCTCACGTTGAATCGATGGCACTGCTTGTTAGAAAGGATGAGGAAGTCGCTCAGTAGTTGACTATTAGACTTGATTTGACTTGATCTGATGGGGAAATTTCCCCTTTTTTAATTTAATGATATGTATTGATTGTAAGCATTGATTGTTGATGCTTTATAACAATTTTAAGGAGTTCTCATCATGCGGCCATTTAAGAATATTCTCATCTATCAATTTGATGAGCCATTGACCTTAGAGACAGCTGAGCTTGAGGCGTTACTCAGTGAACATCCATTACGAGATTGTGGTGATGATGAGTTAGAAGTTTATGGTTGGTTGCCGGCATTCTCTCAAGGAGAAAATTTAGTCGAAACAATTCATAATGCTCACTTTATTCGTCTTGGTATGGAGGTAAAAAAGCTGCCTCGTCGGGCAATTCAAACGGCAGTCGAGAAGCGCGCGCGAGAACATAATATTGATCTTCATGATCGCGTTAAGCAGAAAGAGCTAGAAGAGATCATTACCAATGAATTTGTCCGGAATATCTATCCGGAGCAGAGCTCAATTATGGCGTATATCGATCTGGAGAAAAATTGGTTAGTGATCGATGCCACTTCTGAAAAAAAGGCCTCATTAGTGACGGCAGTTCTGCGTCAAACTTTAGGGTCTTTGCCGGTAGTCGGATATGCTCCTCAAGTAGAGATGGCACTACTGATGACCGATTGGGTTCAAAATGGTTTAACGGATCATCGTTTTCAATTTCTCGATGAAGTAGAACTCAAAGAGCTTAATAAAGAGGAGGGAGGTGTCGCCCGTTATCGTGGGATTCCTCTCGACTCAAAAGAGATTGAGCTCAATATTTCAGAAGGTTGGAGTGTCACAAAGGTGGGGCTTGCCTATGAGGAGCTTGTGACATTCTCACTTGGAGAAGATTTCATTATTAAGCGAGTCCGTTATCTTGATCAGTTTCAAGAGCGATTAGAGTTGAGTGATGATCAAAATGCCGTTGCTCAATCGAATGGTTATCTTTTAGTGGATACTGTTCGAAATCTTGTGACAGATCTCTACAACCTCTGTTATCAAAGTGATGCTTCTAAATAGCGGAGATAAAGTTTATAGAAGCAGCCATCAAGAAGGAGAGAATTCTCTCTGCTGTAATGATGGCAGCTAGTATAAAAATGGAGAATAAGGGGGTAATTTGAATGATTTTTATCAAAAACCACCATAAATAATCACTCTTTTAAGGCATGATTCTCTATTTAAAGTAATATAATGTTTTTCTGTTGTTTCTCTAATGGCTTTTAGGGTTAATAAATGATCAGACTGAACAATCTGAATAAGCTGTTTAGAGGGCAACTTAAATAATTATTTAGATGATTACTAAATTGAATCATTTTGATTGATCGCAATTGGTCTCAACTTGTCTCAATTAAAGGCATTATGACTTTTAAGTTAAAACTCAGAAGCGATAAAATCTAGAATTTTAGTTTTTAAAGGGTTATCTTTTAGAGTCCATGTTTTAGAGGTGTTATTTTTAAATTTAAATTAAAGATCTCAATTAAAGATCTCAAGGTCTAAAGTTTTACTGCTGATAGAGTCATTCGTGAAAGTAGGCAGTAGAAGCTTAAAAGTTAAATGATTGTCAGAGCTTTATTGTAAGAGCCTTATTCTTATAAAAGCTCTATTTTTATTAGTAATTATTGATTATTGTCGATGAGAGAGTTTTGCAACTTATGAGTAACAAACAATATACATCTCGTTCTATAGAAGTTCTATCTGGGCTAGATCCTGTTCGTAAGCGCCCCGGCATGTATACAGATACCAGCCGCCCGAACCATATTCTTCAAGAAGTTATCGACAACTCGGTAGATGAAGCGCTTGCAGGTCATGCAACCGCGATTACCGTCACTCTCTATCACGATGGATCTCTTGGTGTAAAAGATGATGGTCGAGGAATGCCGATCGATATCCATCCCGACCATGGTGTTAGTGGTGTGGAACTTATCTTAGCTACGCTCCACGCCGGCGGAAAATTTAATAATGATAATTACCAATATTCAGGTGGTTTGCATGGTGTTGGTGTCTCTGTGGTCAATGCGCTCTCAGAGCAGCTAGAAGTGACAGTTCACCGAGATGGTAAAATTTATCGCATCACTTTCCAAGATGGTTATAAGGCGAGCGAGTTAGAAGAGATTGGCAAGTGTGCAAAGAGCGA
The DNA here is from genome assembly GCF_003121925.1 of Ignatzschineria indica. Classification (NCBI taxonomy): domain Bacteria; kingdom Pseudomonadati; phylum Pseudomonadota; class Gammaproteobacteria; order Cardiobacteriales; family Ignatzschineriaceae; genus Ignatzschineria; species Ignatzschineria indica. Next base: position 4,732 of record NZ_QEWR01000010.1, read on the forward strand.
GACCGGTACGGAGATTCGCTTTAAACCTGATGAGAAATATTTTGATTCTCCTAAGATTGCAAAAAAAGCGCTCTCAGATCTCTTAAAAGCAAAGGCGATTCTTTGTGCAGGATTGAAGATCACTTTAGTTGATCAGACGCATAAAGAGGAAGAAGTTACCGTTTGGTGCTATGAATCTGGGGTAGAAGAGTATCTATACGATATGCTAAAAGAGGTAGATCATCTGCCTAAAGAGATTATTTTTGGCGAGTATAGCGGAGAGTCGGAAGAGGCGATTTGGGGCTTTGCTTGGAGTGAAGTGGGTGCGCCAATTATGGCAGAAAGCTATGTGAACTTAATTCCCACACCTTTAGGGGGAACTCATGTTAATGGCATGAAGTCGGGATTAACAGAAGCACTTCGGGATTTTTGCGAACAACGTAATCTTCTTCCAAGAGGGGTTCGTATCACGCCGGAAGATCTCTTCTCTCATCTCAATTTCCTACTATCCGTCAAGATGCAGGAACCTCAATTCTCAGGGCAGACTAAAGAACGTCTAAGTTCAAGAAGTATTGCAACACTACTTAATGGTGCGATTAAGGACTTTTTCACCCTCTGGCTCAATAATCATGTTGAAGATGGAGAAGAGATTGCAGAACTGGTTATTACAACGGCACAAGCTCGCCTTAAGAGTGCAAAGACGGTAGTCCGTAAACGAGTTTCTCAAGGACCTAAGTTGCCCGGGAAGTTAGCCGATTGCGTCAGTACCGATGTCAATGAGACAGAGCTCTTCTTAGTTGAGGGGGATTCTGCCGGCGGTTCTGCAAAACAGGCTCGAGATCGAGATACACAAGCAGTGATGGCATTGAGAGGGAAAATTCTTAATACTTGGGAGGTTCCGACGAATGAGATTTTAGCCTCTAATGAAATTCACGATATCTCAGTAGCGATTGGGGTCGATCCCAATAATGAGAATCTCGATGAGCTACGTTATGGGAAGATCTGTATTTTAGCGGATGCAGATTCTGATGGACTCCATATTGCGACATTGATCTGTGCACTCTTTTTAAAGCACTTTCCAAAATTGGTCGCGGCGGGGCATCTATTTGTTGCTTTACCACCACTTTATCGAATCGATGTGGGTAAAGAGGTTTTTTATGCGCTAGATGAGGAGGAGAAAGAAGCAATCTTAAAACAACATGAGAAGAGTCGAGGGCAGAAATCAGTGACTCGCTTTAAAGGATTAGGTGAGATGAACCCTATTCAGTTGCGAGAGACAACGATGAGCCCTGATACACGTAGATTAGTTCAGTTAGTGATATCAGATGAATTTACAGAGAGCTTAGAAACAGAGGTGATAGCGCCAGAGAGTGTCGATACGCTTGATGGGGAAGCACTTCTTGAAGATCCTATTGCGGTCTTTGATAAATTGCTTGCGCGCAATCAGCGTCAAGAGCGTAAAGAGTGGATTGAGAGTAAGCACTTTGAACCGGAGCTTTAAGGCTCAATTGATTGTGCTTATTTCTATAATCGTTCCTATCTGCTAACGTAATAATCTACAGAAACGATATCGACAAAAATATCGACAAAAAATCTACAACATGATCTACAGCTCACACTGCTGTAGAGAGGAGACTCCTAATACCATTGGGGATCAAAAATAGAGACTGACAATAAGCTATTAACCATAGCAAAATAAAGGATAGAGCATGATACGATTTATATTAAGGCGTGTATTGGAGGCCATTCCAACACTGCTTGTGTTGATTACAATCTCATTTTTTATGATGAGATTGGCGCCGGGAAGCCCATTTACTGGTGATCGAATGTTACCTCCTGAGGTATTGGCAAATATAGAAGCAAAATATAATTTAAACGCTCCGCTATATGAGCAATATTTCGATTATCTCAAACAGCTATTGCGAGGAGATTTAGGTCCTTCTTTCCGTTACCGTGATTATACGGTGAATGAATTGATCACAACTCACTTTCCTACATCAGCGAAACTTGGGATGGCGGCATTTGTTTTAGCAGTGATTTTAGGAACATTAGCGGGAACGATTGCGGCATTGAAGCAAAATAGTTTTTGGGATTATCTTGTGATGAGTTTTGCAATGACCGGTGTTGTTGTGCCGAGTTTTGTGGTGGCACCACTTTTAGTCCTCCTCTTTGCAATTACGCTTCATTGGTTACCGGCAGGTGGCTGGTATGGCGGCAAGTTCCAATATATGCTTCTCCCGATGATTGCTCTTTCGCTCGCTTATATTGCAAGTATCGCACGGATTATGCGGAGTTCGATGATAGAGGTACTCAACTCTAACTTTATTCGCACGGCAAAATCGAAAGGATTGCCGATGCGGACCATTGTTATTAAACATGCCTTACGTCCGGCACTTCTTCCTGTACTCTCCTATTTAGGTCCTGCTTTTGTGGGGATTATTACCGGCTCACTCGTTATTGAGAAGATCTTTGGTCTTCCTGGTATTGGAACACTCTTTGTTGATGGGGCACTCAATCGCGATTACTCAACAGTTCTGAGTGTGACCATTCTTGTGGGGAGTTTAACGATTCTATTTAATATGATTGTCGATATTCTCTATGCAGTCATCGACCCGAAAATACGTTACTAAAAGGAGAATCTGATGGATGTAGTATCGAAACAGAAGAGAGAAGCCGTCGCAGAGTTCTCCGAAAATTTAAATGAAAATCTTAATGTTGCAGGGCGAAGCCTTTGGCAAGATGCGCGTCGTCGTTTTATGCGCAATCGTGCAGCGATGACAAGTCTATTGGTATTAGCATGTATCGCTCTATTTGTGATTTTTGCTCCTTTGGTTTCAGAGTACAGTTATGATCATACCGATTGGGGAATGATGACAAGTCCCCCTGATTTTGAGTCAGGACACTATCTTGGAACGGACTCCAATGGCCGTGATATCTTTGTTCGTATCGCTGTTGGAGGAAGAATCTCCCTATTGGTAGGGATCTCTGCTGCATTAGTAGCTGTCTTGATGGGAACTTTTTATGGTTCACTCTCAGGTTATGTCGGTGGGCGTGTCGATTCATTGATGATGCGTATTTTAGAGATCTTAAACTCTTTCCCCTTTATGTTCTTTGTGATTCTTTTAGTCACCTTTTTTGGACAAAATCTCTTTTTGATCTTTTTGGCGATCGGAATGGTTTCATGGCTTGATATGGCAAGGATTGTCCGTGGGCAGACATTGAGTCTTAAAAATCGTGAATTTATTGAAGCGGCAAAGGTTTCAGGTGTTTCAACGGCACTGATTATCTTTCGACACATTGTTCCGAATGTTTTAGGGGTTGTTGTGGTCTATGCCTCTCTCTTAGTCCCAAGTATGATTCTCTTTGAATCGTTCTTAAGCTTCTTAGGATTGGGAGTGCAAGAGCCGATGAGTAGTTGGGGATCATTATTAGCAGATGGTGCAAACTCAATGGAAGTTGCTCCTTGGCTCTTAATCTTCCCGGCACTATTTTTAATAGTGACACTCTTTTGTTTTAACTTTATTGGGGATGGGCTTCGTGATGCGCTCGATCCAAAAGATCGCTAGGAGAGCACAATGAGTGAATTATTATTAGATGTAAAAGACTTAAGTGTTGTCTTTGATACATATGATGGGGAAGTGACCGCCGTCAACTCGCTCAATTTCTCACTCAAAAAGGGAGAGACTTTGGGAATCGTTGGAGAGTCAGGATCTGGTAAATCACAGACCGCTTTCTCCTTAATGGGATTATTAGCCAAAAATGGTCGGGTAACCGGATCGGCCCTCTTTGAGGGACGCGAGATTCTCAATCTTAAAGAACATGAGTTGAATCGTCTTCGTGCAGAAGAGATTGCCATGATCTTTCAAGATCCTATGACCTCTCTTAATCCCTATATGACTGTTGGTGCACAGCTGATGGAAGTTTTAATGCTCCACAAGGGAATGAGTAAGCGGGATGCTTTTGAGGCTTCGGTGAAGATGCTCGATGCTGTAAAGATGCCGGAAGCAAGAAAGAGAATGAAGATGCATCCTCATGAGTTTTCGGGAGGAATGCGTCAGCGTGTGATGATTGCAATGGCACTACTTTGCCAACCTAAGTTATTGATTGCCGATGAGCCAACAACGGCTCTTGATGTGACCGTTCAAGCACAAATTATGGCATTGCTTAATGAGTTAAAAGCTGAGTTTGGAACAACAATTATTATGATTACCCACGATCTTGGTGTTGTTGCCGGTACATGCGATAAAGTATTGGTGATGTATGCTGGGCGAACAATGGAGTATGGTGGTGTTGAAGATATCTTCTATCAACCAAGCCATCCTTATACATTAGGATTGCTCGAGGCGATTCCTACCTTAGAGCATGATTCTGAGCTACTCCATACCATTCCGGGGAATCCCCCCAACCTTCTGCAACTCCCTAAAGGATGCCCCTTTACACCTCGCTGTGAATGGCGAGATAGTCGCTGTTCTGAAGCACCTCGCTTAGAACCTTTTGGGAATGAGCGTCTGCGTGCTTGCTTTAGAGATGCAAAGGAGTTGTTAGCATGAGTGAACAAAATAGAGAAAAAGTAATCTTAGAAGTCGAGCAATTGAAGGTTCATTTTCCGATTCGTGAAAAGAGTCAATACTTTTGGGAGAAGCCTTTAGCGCTAAAAGCGGTCGATGGTGTCAGTTTTAAACTCTACGAGGGGGAGACGTTAGGTGTTGTGGGTGAGTCCGGTTGTGGTAAATCCACATTAGCACGAGCAATTATTGGCTTAGCCCCGATTACCGGTGGATCGGTCTCCTATTTAGGGCAAGATCTTGGTAAAGCAACAAAGCGTGAGATGCAAGCGATTCGTAAGGATATTCAGATGATCTTTCAAGATCCATTGGCATCACTCAATCCACGTATGACGATTGGCGATATTATTGCTGAGCCTTTAAAAACGCATTTTCCTAAGCTCTCAAGTAGTGAGGTTAAGGATCGTGTTGAGGCGATCATGGCGCGTGTTGGACTTCTGCCTAATGTTATCAATCGTTATCCTCATGAATTCTCTGGCGGGCAATGTCAACGTATTGGGATTGCACGAGCGCTGATTTTAGAGCCTAAAATCATTATCTGTGATGAGCCTGTATCAGCACTCGATGTTTCGATTCAGGCGCAAGTGATCAATCTTCTGAAATCATTACAGAAAGAGATGGGGCTCTCTCTCGTCTTTATTGCCCATGATTTAGCCGTGGTAAAACATATCTCAGATCGTGTTTTGGTGATGTATCTTGGCAATGTGGTTGAGTTAGGGACAAAGCTTGAGGTCTACAATGATACGAAGCATCCTTATACTAAGGCCTTGATGCAAGCCGTGCCGCTTCCAGATCCTTCAAAAGAGAAGGGGAAGACTTTAGATCTGCTTGAAGGGGATCTCCCATCCCCTATTAATCCGCCATCAGGTTGTGTCTTTAGAACGCGTTGTAAAGAGGTGGTAGCACAATGTTCAGAGGTTAAACCGGGCTTGAAGGGATTAACACATCTTTCAGCTTGTCTCTTAACAGAGTAGTGTTTAAAACAGCTGATAAAATTGAGTAGCGTTGAAGATAAAAGAGAAGAGATACGGGTAACGGTATCTCTTTTTTTTGTTAAAGGAGAGCGTTTGGTGCCAAAAAGGAATGGGATAATATGTATTGTGATCTGTATCGTGACCTATATTGCGAGCTGTATTGTGACGATAAACTCCGTAAAGCGGATAGATTGATGATAAAGTAGCGGGAAAATGAGTTTAACCAATCACCAATCACCAATCACCAATCACCAATAATCAACAATCAACAATCAACAATCAATAATCAATAACATCCATTTGTAATGAATTGATTGACCGTATCCTTGTCGTGCCCTTGTAATATATAATTGAAGAGAGAGTTATCACAATGATTCCATTATCGCTCTATATCCACTTTCCCTGGTGCATTCAGAAATGTCCCTATTGTGATTTTAATTCACACCAAAATAATAGTGCGCTCTATGAACCCTATATGCAGACTTTGACGGCAGATCTTTTAGAGATTCTACCCTCTGTTTGGGGGAGAAGAATTCACTCCATCTTTATTGGTGGTGGAACGCCGAGTCTTATTCCTCCGAAGCTTTTAGATCAATTTTTTACAGAGCTGCGAACGCTCCTTAATTTTGATCCTAATATCGAGATTACAATGGAGGCAAATCCGGGCACAGTGGATGCCCAATATTTTCAGCAATATCGGGAAATTGGTATCAATCGACTCTCTATCGGCGTTCAGAGTCTTAATGATCGACTTTTAGAGAAGATAGGCAGAATCCATTCTAGTGATGAAGCGATAAAAGCATTTGAAATTGCGCGTCAAGCAGGATTTACCAATATCAATTGTGATCTGATGTTTGCACTGCCGGAGCAGAGTTTAGAAGAAGCATTGGAAGATCTTCAAGGTATCCTTGCTTTAGAGCCAGAACATATCTCGCACTATCAATTGACTTTAGAGCCTAATACTTACTTTCACCGTTATAATCCTCCCTTGCCAAAAGAGGAGATTATTGAGGAGATGCAACTTGTAAGCTACCGCTATCTCGCAGAGAAAGGATATCAACATTATGAGGTCTCTGCTTTTGCTCAACCGGGGCGTCAGAGTCAACATAATCGAAACTATTGGGAGTTTGGAGATTATATCGGTATCGGTGCCGGCGCACATGGCAAGATCACTATGATGGGGGAGGAGAAGATCTATCGAACACAGATTGAAAAGCATCCTCGAACTTATCTTGAAAAGAGTGCCAGTGATCGTTTAACTCGGCATGAAATTGCCCAAACGGATCTTCCTTTTGAGTTCTTCCTCAATATACTACGGCTCAAATCAGGGGTACCAATCTCATATTGGCAAGAGCGAACCTTTCTACCGGAGAGTGAAATCGCAAGTTTTTTAGAGGAGTATAGAAGAGAGGGGTTATTAGAACCCTCTTTAGAGATTATTGCACCGACAGAAAAAGGACTTCTTTTTGTAAATAAGATGTTAGAACAGCTGCTTTGATCGATTTTGATTATCAACCTCTATTGTTAAGAGTGGGGGGAATGATGGTGATAATGTTACCTATGGTGTTATTCATTTAGTGGAGATACACAGGATCATTTGTGTGTTCTGTAAGAGGTGAATATTACCTGAGGTAAAAGAGAGAGAAGTGGATAAAGCGTAGCCAAAAGAGACAAAATGATGCGTTAGATAGACTATCTTTTTAGGATAGATGCTTGAATTTTCATCACAAGCCCTTATATTGAAAAACTAAGATAGTTTCCGAAAAATGGATAACAAGGAGCATTCAATGAAGTTAGGAAAACGCTATTTACAGCAAGCTGGACTCTTTTTTGTGGCAATCACAATGTTGATTGTCCAACAAGCGCTAGCACAATTACCGGATTGGAGCGAACTGTTTGAAAAGAATAAAGCCGCTGTAGTCAGTATCACAACGGAAGGGACAGAAACCATTACAGGATGGTCCCCTTTTGAGGGGTTCTCGTTTGGCGGACCCTCCCCATTTGGTGATATGGATCCATTTAGTTTCTTCTTTGGCGATAGACCTCAAAAAGAGCAAGAACGCATCGTTCGTGGCGCAGGTTCAGGTTTTATCATTGATGAAGCAGGCTATGTGATCACCAATGCACATGTGGTCTCTGATGCGGATAAGATTAAGGTTCATTTAGCAGATCGTCGTGAGCTTGCTGCTGAATTAGTAGGGCTTGATGAAAAGACAGATGTCGCAGTTTTAAAGATCGATGCAGATGAACTTCCCGTTGTTAAAATTGCCAATGTTGAAGATCTCAAAGTAGGGCAATGGGTTATGGCGGTTGGTTCTCCATTTGGTCTCGACTATACCGCAACTCAAGGAATTATTAGTTCATTAGGACGTAATCTTCCTAACGATAATTTCACCCCTTTTATACAGACAGATGCAGCGATTAATCCTGGAAACTCAGGAGGTCCGCTCTTCAATACAAAGGGAGAGGTTATTGGAATTAATTCACAGATCTATACAAGCACGGGAAGTTATGCCGGCGTAAGCTTTGCAATTCCGATCGATCTAGCGATGCATATTGTTCAGCAGATTCGTGAAGATGGTAAAGTCTCACGTGGTTGGTTAGGGGTACAAATCCAAGAGGTTACCGCGACACTTGCAGAAACATTTGATCTTGATAAGCCGCAAGGGGCTTTGATTGCAAGCATCGTTCCTGAAAGTCCTGCAGATAAATCGAAGTTAAAAGTAGGCGATATTATCTTAAAATTTGGTGATCAAGAGGTGATCTCTTCAAGTCAGCTTCCTATTTTAGTTAGCCGTATCAAGGCGGATGAAGTGGTTGAAGTTGAAGTTCTCCGGGATGGAAAGCGCGAGACCATTGAGGTTACGATTGAAGCATTAGATGATGAAGGGCGAAAAATTGCCGGCAGTCAAAGTGCTTCTAAAAATGTTTTAGGCATTACCGTTGAAGAGAGTAAACAGAATGCCCCTGTTAAAGGTGTTGTGATTACTGCAGTTGCAAAGGGAATTGCTAAGAATGCTGGATTAATGCCAGGAGATGTCATTACACAAATTAATGGATTAGAGGTTTCTGATGTTAAGAGTTTTGATGAGGCGCTAAAAGCAACTGAGAAGGATCAAGTCTTAAGAGTTCTAATTAATCGTCAAGGAACCCCTTACTTTGTGGCGGTTAAAAAAGAGAAGAAGTAGGAATTTGAATCATTCAATCTTAATCATCCAATCTTCATCATCTGATGATTCTTAGTAAACGCTAAATGAGGAGTGATGATTATTTTTTAAAGGAGTTTAGTGAGATCTAGGCTCCTTTTTTATAATTAAATTCAATACTTTTTCTGTCGTCAAGAAGGGATATTGCTATAATTAAAGAGCAGAGATCATTAAAACTTGTCATGAGTTGTCATGAGAATTTGTCATAAGAGATGATGAGTTATAAAAATTAAAATTAAGGATAAAGAGATGAAAAAGATTTTAACAATCGCTGGATCTGACTCTAGTGGAGGAGCCGGGATACAAGCAGACTTAAGAACATTTGCAAAACATAATCTCTACGGATTTTGTGTGTTAACCGTTATTGTAACGATGGATCCCAAGGCGAATTGGTCACATGGTGTTTTTCCTATTGAGATAAAGACAATTGAAGCGCAACTCAATACGGCAATTGATGGAGTCGGTGTTGATGCTATTAAGTTAGGAATGCTACCAACACCTGAAATTATCTCTTTAGTTTCACAAAAGCTTCAAACTTTAAAAGGTAATATTCCGATAGTAGTAGATCCTGTAATGGTGTGTAAGGGAGATGCCCCGCTCTTTCCTGAACATGCGAAAGCAATTCGTGAAGAACTTGTCTCTTTTGCAACTGTTGTAACGCCTAATCTTTTTGAAGCAGCCCAATTAGCAGGAGTGAGTAAGATCACAACTTATGAGGAAGCTCTTATTGCTGCGAAAAAAATCATGGAGCTTGGTTGTAAGGCTGTTGCTATTACTAATGTGGGAAGTCTTATGGAGCCGAAAACATCCGGAGATCTCTATTATGATGGGGAAGAGACACTCTTAATCGAGGGCGCCTTTATCGATACACATCACACTCATGGACTCGGATGCACTTTTGCTGCACATGTTGCCGCAAATCTTTGCAAAGGATATTCAAAGAGAGAAGCAACAGTACTTGCTAAAGAGGCGATTCGTGCAGGTATTAAGAGGCACTTTGCGCTTAATAGTTATGTAGGAACACTCAACTTTGAAGAGAGTTTTAAGGCAATAGAGGAGTAGCTTCTCTCTTAGAAGATCCTAGAGCTGTTACTGTAAAAATGATTCTATTATGAGATAGGCAAGTTTAATGGACTTGCCTATACTGCTTTTTAAGTCTATTTTTTAAGTTTTTTATAGGAATAATCCCTAATAGTTGTCGATTATTTTTTTCAAGTGAGAGAAATTAGATATCTTCTATCTATTTTAATTCATTCTTATCTGCTTCTATTTACCTTATATAATTCAATGAGTTGATCTACTTTTAGAGTGTGAGAATCACATTTTAGGTAGAGTTTTTCAAAAAAAGAATCAAAAAGAGTTGCAAATAAAAATGAAAGGGGTAAGATACACCACTCATTCAGACGGCAACGTTGAAGATGATTCGGTAGAAGCCCAGTTCTCTAGTAGTTTCTTTGCTTCTCTCTTTAAAGTTTAAGTTCAGTTTTTAGTAGTCTTTAAATTGAATCAGTGCTTAAAAAGAGGTCAAAAATAAAGTTGACACGAGCGAATCACTTCTGTAATATAGTTCGTCTGCTTAGGGTGGTAAGAGATTCAAGTTTGATTCACTTTAACCCTAAAGTTCTTTAACAAATTAATCTTAAGTAAGTTTGTATGGGGGCTTGTATTTGTTTGCGAGAGCAAAAGAATAGAAGTCTAACCAAACAATTCCAGCATCTATTTTTTTATAATGGAAATAGAAGCAGTAATTGAGCAGTAACGTAAGTTACATGGTTAGATCGAAAGATTTAAACATTATAGAGATTAAACTGAAGAGTTTGATCCTGGCTCAGATTGAACGCTGGCGGTATGCTTAACACATGCAAGTCGAACGGCAGCACGAGGAGAGTT
>NZ_QEWR01000011.1 GCF_003121925.1 Ignatzschineria indica
GTTATAGGCGTCTTCTCTGAAGTGTTACCCGCTTCATCAGTTGCCGTAACATCGACTGTTTCACCATCCGTCACTGGGCGATCAAGTGTGATTTCATACTCCCCTTGTTCATTTGCAGTGCCGCTACCAATCACTTCACCATTGCTATCCGTGACTTCAACAGTAGAGCCTGACTCTGCCTTACCTGTAACAACAAGACCTTCTTCATCGATCTCTGCTGTCGGTGCTTCTGGTGCAACCGTATCCTTCTCACCGGTTATAGGCGTCTTCTCTGAAGTGTTACCCGCTTCATCAGTTGCCGTAACATCGACCGTTTCACCATCCGTCACTGGGCGATCAAGTGTGATTTCATACTCCCCTTGTTCATTTGCAGTGCCGCTACCAATCACTTCACCATTGCTATCCGTGACTTCAACGGTAGAGCCGGACTCTGTCTTACCTGTAACAACAAGACCTTCTTCATCGATCTCTGCTGTCGGTGCTTCTGGTGCAACTGTATCCTTCTCACCGGTTATAGGCGTCTTCTCTGAAGTGTTACCCGCTTCATCAGTTGCCGTAACATCGACTGTTTCACCATCCGTCACTGGGCGATCAAGTATGATTTCATACTCCCCTTGTTCATTTGCAGTGCCGCTACCAATCACTTCACCATTGCTATCCGTGACTTCAACAGTAGAGCCTGTCTCTGCCTTACCTGTAACAACAAGACCTTCTTCATCGATCTCTGCTGTCGGTGCTTCTGGTGCAGTCGTATCTGGGGCATTCACCTTCGTTGACTCAGACTCATTGCCCGCCTCATCTTTTAAGCTCACTTCAAGCTCTTCACCGTTGGTGAATGGCTTATCAAGCTCTACTTCAAAGGTACCGTCTTCGTTAACGGTCCCTTCACCCACAACATTGCCACCGCTATCTTTGACGATAACATCAGCACCCTGCTCACCTTCACCTGTCACCTTAGTAGTGGTATTGCCTTCCTCATCTTCATGATTCTCAACAATCACATTGTTAGGGGCATCAGGGGATTCTGTATCGGCATCACTGTCTGAATCTGAGTCACTCTCGGACTCTGACTCGCTCTCAGACTCGGATTCACTCTCGGACCCAGATTCACTTTCAGACTCGCTCTCGGACTCTGACTCGCTTTCGGATTCTGATTCGCTCTCTGATTCAGATTCACTTTCTGACTCGGATTCACTCTCGGACTCTGACTCGCTCTCAGACTCGGATTCACTTTCTGACTCTGATTCACTCTCGGACCCAGATTCACTTTCAGACTCGCTCTCGGACTCTGATTCGCTATCGGACTCTGATTCGCTTTCGGATTCTGACTCGCTCTCTGATTCAGATTCACTTTCTGACTCGGATTCACTTTCGGATTCAGATTCACTTTCTGACTCTGATTCACTCTCGGACTCTGACTCGCTTTCAGACTCTGATTCGCTTTCGGACTCTGATTCACTTTCTGACTCGGATTCACTTTCTGACTCGGATTCGCTCTCGGACTCTGAATCGCTTTCGGATTCTGATTCGCTCTCTGATTCAGATTCACTTTCTGACTCGGATTCACTCTCGGACTCTGACTCGCTCTCAGACTCGGATTCACTTTCTGACTCTGATTCACTCTCGGACCCAGATTCACTTTCAGACTCGCTCTCGGACTCTGATTCGCTATCGGACTCTGATTCGCTTTCGGATTCTGACTCGCTCTCTGATTCAGATTCACTTTCTGACTCGGATTCACTTTCGGATTCA
>NZ_QEWR01000012.1 GCF_003121925.1 Ignatzschineria indica
TTATCAATCACTAATGAGTGCTTGTCGGCTGATAATTGCAGTAAGCCCAAGCTTCCCGTTGAGACCTTATTCTCAATATTAGTAATACTCTGGCTATTATCTATTACACGATCATCAATATTCTTAAAGGCATCTTTAACATTATTCACTGTTGTACTGCCTTCTTTACCTAGCGCTAATTTCCAACTGCCATCGGTCTCTAAGCCTCCTAATGCCGTTGTGACATTTGTAACGTTTTGATTCGTTGTATCCAATTCACCTTTGACATGAGCAAAACCAGCATTCACATCTTTAATCGGATTATCAGCCCCTAAAGCCTCTTGGAAATTAACCCCCGTTAATTGACCATCTTCATCAAGCTTCGCACTACCGCCTAACGCTTTAGTAACATTTGAATTTGCCATATGAAGTTGTGAACCATTGATGGCATCAGTTGAATTATCGGCAATCTTTCCAACTTTAACGCCTGTTAAGGTACGACCTTCACCCTCTTTCTTCGCAAGTGTGAAAGTATCTGCAACATTTGCGACTTTATTATCAATCACTAATGACTTTCTATCAGTTGATAATTGCAGTAAGCCCAAACTTCCCGTTGAGACCTTATTCTCAATATTAGTAATACTCTGGCTATTATCTATTACACGATCATCAATATTCTTAAAGGCCTCTTTAACATTATTCACTGTTGTACTGTCTTCTTTACCTAGCGCTAATTTCCAACTGCCATCGGTCTCTAAGCCTCCCAATGCCGTTGTGACATTTGTAACGTTTTGATTCGTTGTATCCAATTCACCTTTGACATGAGCAAAACCAGCATTCACATCTTTAATCGGATTATCAGATCCTAAAGCCTCTTGGAAATTAACTCCTGTTAACTGACCGTCTTCATCAAGCTTCGCACTACCGCCTAACGCTTTAGTAACATTTAAATTAGCCGCATAAAGCTGTGAACCATTGATGGCATCAGTTGAATTATCGGCAATCTTTCCAGCTTTAACGCCTGTTAAGGTACGACCTTCACCCTCTTTCTTCGCAAGTGTGAAAGTATCTGCAACATTTGCGACTTTATTATCAATCACTAATGACTTTTTATCAGTTGATAATTGCAGTAAGCCCAAACTTCCCGTTGAGACCTTATTCTCAATATTAGTAATACTCTGGCTATTATCTATTACACGATCATCAATATTCTTAAAGGCCTCTTTAACATTATTCACTGTTGTACTGTCTTCTTTACCTAGCGCTAATTTCCAAGTGCCATCGGTCTCCAAGCCTCCCAATGCCATTGTGACATTTGTAACGTTTTGATTCGTTGTATCCAATTCACCTTTGACATGAGCAAAACCAGCATTCACATCTTTAATCGGATTATCAGCCCCTAAAGCCTCTTGGAAATTAACCCCCGTTAATTGACCATCTTCATTAAGATCAACTTTACCTCCTAACGCATTAGCAACATTTAAATTAGCCGCATAAAGCTGTGAGCCATTGATGGCATCGAGTGAGTCACCCGCTATCTTTCCGGTGGCAACACCTGCTAAAGTACGTGTTCCTTCACCATTTGAAAAATCAAAAGTAGGAGCATCTTTCGCAAGCTCGTTATTAATGACGATCTTATCGCCCTCAAGCTTCACAAGACCTGCTTTACCAGTATTGATATTGGTGATCTTTTCATCTCGCTCTTTTAATTGCGCCATGTTAACAGCGTCATTATCGTCCGCACCGTTAGCAACGCCGGTAATTTTCTTGTTACCCGCATTGATACCATTTTTCGTAATACTTGGAGCGCCATTACCTAAAGTTAAACCTTGATCATTCAGCACAACCTTATCGCCGACTTTCACGCCATCGTTATTCACAACAGTCTGACCAGTCGTCACTGAACCTGTCTCACCAAGATCGATCTTTTCAGCAAGTTTAACATCGAGAGATTTAAGCACTCCCGCATCATCAACATCAGCAACAACACCGATATTCTTATCCGTTAACTTGCCTTCTGCGCCCCCTTTAAGGTTAACAACTTCCCCTAACTTGACGCCACCTTTAACATCAGCATCATCTCCTGCAAATTTAAGACCACCCTCAACAACACCTTTTAGGTTATTGTCGATATTGGTTAATGCCTCACCTACGT
>NZ_QEWR01000013.1 GCF_003121925.1 Ignatzschineria indica
CGAATGGTGAAGAGCTAGAAGTCGTGTTAAAAGATGATTCAGGAAATGAATCAGAACCAGGCGAGGTAACTGCGCCAGATACGACAGCACCAGATGTACCAACTGATTTAGTAATTTCAGAAGATGGAGCTAACGTTAGTGGTAAGGGTGAACCTAATGCTAACGTAATCATTAAAGATGCTGATGGCAATATTATTGCTGAAGGCGAAGTTGATGCTGATGGAAATTTTGACATTAAGTTAGATCCGCCATTAACGAATGGGGAAGAGCTAGACGTTGTGTTAAAAGATGATTCAGGAAATGAATCAAAACCAGGTGAGGTAACTGCACCAGATACGACAGCACCAGATGTACCAACTGATTTAGTGGTTTCCGAAGATGGTACTAACGTTAGTGGTAAAGGTGAACCAAATGCTGACGTAATCATTAAAGATGTTGACGGTAAGGTCATTGCCGAAGGCGAAGTTGATGCTGATGGAAACTTTGACATTAAGTTAGATCCGCCATTAACGAATGGTGAAGAGCTAGAAGTCGTGTTAAAAGATGATTCAGGAAATGAATCAGAACCGGGCAAAGTGATTGCACCAGAAACTGATGACTCAGACTCTGACAGTGATTCAGATTCCGATAGCGATTCAGATTCCGAAAGCGAATCAGAATCAGAAAGCGAATCCGAGTCAGAAAGTGAATCAGAGTCCGATAGCGAATCCGAGTCAGAAAGTGAATCTGAATCAGAGAGCGAATCAGAATCCGAAAGCGATTCAGAGTCCGAGAGCGAATCCGAGTCAGAAAGTGAATCCGAGTCAGAAAGTGAATCTGAGTCCGAAAGCGAGTCAGAATCCGAAAGCGAATCAGAGTCCGATAGTGAATCAGAGTCTGAAAGCGAGTCAGAGTCTGAAAGTGAATCTGRGTCCGAGAGTGAATCAGAGTCAGAAAGCGAGTCAGAGTCTGAAAGTGAATCTGGGTCCGAGAGTGAATCAGAGTCAGAAAGTGAATCCGAGTCTGAGAGCGAGTCAGAGTCCGAGAGTGAATCAGAGTCAGAAAGTGAATCTGAATCAGAGAGCGAATCAGAATCCGAAAGCGATTCAGAGTCCGAGAGCGAATCCGAGTCAGAAAGTGAATCCGAGTCAGAAAGTGAATCCGAGTCAGAAAGTGAATCAGAGTCCGAAAGCGAATCAGAGTCTGAAAGCGAGTCAGAGTCCGAGAGCGAGTCTGAAAGTGAATCTGGGTCCGAGAGTGAATCCGAGTCTGAGAGCGAGTCAGAGTCCGAGAGTGAATCAGAGTCAGAAAGTGAATCTGAATCAGAGAGCGAGTCAGAATCCGAAAGCGAATCAGAATCAGAATCTGAAAGCGAGTCAGAGTCCGATAGCGAATCAGAGTCTGAAAGCGAGTCAGAATCCGAAAGCGATTCAGAGTCCGAAAGCGAATCCGAGTCAGAAAGTGAATCAGAGTCCGAAAGCGAATCAGAGTCTGAAAGCGAGTCAGAGTCTGAAAGCGAGTCAGAATCCGAAAGCGAATCAGAGTCTGAAAGCGAGTCAGAGTCCGAGAGTGAATCAGAGTCAGAAAGTGAATCTGAATCCGAAAGTGAATCCGAGTCAGAAAGTGAATCTGAATCAGAGAGCGAGTCAGAATCCGAAAGCGAACCAGAGTCCGATAGCGAATCAGAGTCCGAGAGCGAGTCTGAAAGTGAATCTGGGTCCGAGAGTGAATCAGAGTCAGAAAGTGAATCCGAGTCTGAGAGCGAGTCAGAGTCCGAGAGTGAATCCGAGTCAGAAAGTGAATCTGAATCAGAGAGCGAATCAGAATCCGAAAGCGATTCAGAGTCCGAGAGCGAATCCGAGTCAGAAAGTGAATCAGAGTCCGAAAGCGAATCAGAGTCTGAAAGCGAGTCAGAGTCCGAGAGTGAATCAGAGTCAGAAAGTGAATCTGAATCCGAAAGTGAATCCGAGTCAGAAAGTGAATCTGAATCAGAGAGCGAGTCAGAATCCGAAAGCGAATCAGAGTCCGATAGCGAATCAGAGTCCGAGAGCGAGTCTGAAAGTGAATCTGGGTCCGAGAGTGAATCAGAGTCAGAAAGTGAATCCGAGTCTGAGAGCGAGTCAGAGTCCGAGAGTGAATCCGAGTCAGAAAGTGAATCTGAATCAGAGAGCGAATCAGAATCCGAAAGCGATTCAGAGTCCGAGAGCGAATCCGAGTCAGAAAGTGAATCCGAGTCA
>NZ_QEWR01000014.1 GCF_003121925.1 Ignatzschineria indica
CTCGTGTCCCGCCCTACTTGTTGATATGCCTAGTACCACTTACTGTATTTAAAATACGGGGCTATCACCCACTACGGCTCATCTTTCCAGATGATTCTTCTATACAATAAGTTATCACATATCGGCTCTTCCCGGGTCGCTCGCCACTACTGCGGGAATCTCAATTGATTTCTTTTCCTCTGGTTACTTAGATGTTTCAGTTCACCAGGTTCGCTTCCTTAAACCTATATATTCAGTTAAAGGATGACAGGGTTTTAAGCCTGTGCGGGTTTCCCCATTCGGACATTTCCGGATCAAAGCTTGATTGCCAGCTCCCCGAAACTTTTCGCAGACTTCCACGTCCTTCATCGCCTGTAATCGCCAAGGCATCCGCCATGTACGCTTATTCACTTGACCATATAATAGGGATTAGACTTATTTCACCACTATTAACAAATGTTAATAACAGAGAGATAAATCGCAATCGTCAATTATATAACAAAATAGCTCTTCAATTCTCCTACGAATGTAACATGATAACGTTTCACTTTAAGTTAACTCATTTTATCAATCTGTCTTTATCAACAACATCTTTCGATATCATCAATTGACAGTCAGTAAAATTGAATACATCGTTACTTAAGTGATGCAATCTCTCCCGATCTCTCTTGTTATCTTGATCAACAATCACCAATCTCATCACGAGAGGAATGATTATCAATAAAGACCCGAAAGATCTTGGTCATTATCACTCGATTCACATCGATCAATAATAACTGCTGCATCGCTATTACGTTGCACCAACTAATCCAAATTTTTAAAGAACACTCACGACTAATGTCATATTAGATGAGAGTATAAATAAGATGACGACTAACATGACTAACAATAGGTTAATGCATCACATTATTTATCTTCTCTCTAACAATGATCCCTTAATTAATTTTCAATTAACTTAATTTTCAATTAACTTAATAGAATCATTTAAACAGTTTAATAGAGTTAAACAATTTAAGAAGCGAGGAATTATATCCTTAACCTAGTCTCTTTTCAACAACATCCCCCAAGAAATTTGGTGGAGGATAACGGAGTCGAACCGATGGCCTCCTGCGTGCAAGGCAGGCGCTCTACCAACTGAGCTAATCCCCCTTTATGGGTTATATTGGTGGGCCTAGGTAGACTCGAACTACCGACCCCACGCTTATCAAGCGTGTGCTCTAACCAACTGAGCTATAGGCCCAGATACTAGGTATTACTTCTTTTATCTTAAATAAGTTTCTATGGAAGCTCGTACTTGTTGCGATCTGCTCTTTAAAGGAGGTGATCCAGCCGCAGGT
>NZ_QEWR01000016.1 GCF_003121925.1 Ignatzschineria indica
TCTTCCAAAAACTGCGTGCCGGCAAAAGGCATTGAAAATGCCGACCGGCGGGCATATAGTTGTGATAAGAGTGAAATAGTCGGCTCCCGCAACTCCACGTATCTTCTTAAGAATCATAAAAATGATGAGTTGAGGCAACAAAGGCTGATGAGTTGCCAGTCCTCACTATCACGTTCTTACAAAAACTGCATGCCGGCAAAAGGCATCAAAGATGCCGACCGGCGGGCATACAGTTGTGATAAGAGTGAGATAGTCGGCTCCCGCCACTCAATAAATCCTCTTATAAGTTCAAACCCTAGAACAAACAGGGGCTGATGAGCTGCCGGTCCTCACTATCACGTTCTTCCAAAAACTGCGTGCCGGCAAGGGGCATCGAAGATGTCCAAACTGCGGGCATGCATTGGTTAAAAGAATGAAGTAGTTGGCTCCCGCAACTCCAGGAGCTTTCTTAAGAATAAAAAATCCAGACAAAGAAAAAGCTCCTAGCTAATTAGCTAGGAGCTCTTAATGAAGCCCTGGGGTTGACCTACTCTCACATGGGATCTCCCACACTACCATCGGCGCTGCTACGTTTCACTTCTGAGTTCGGGATGGGATCAGGTGGTTCCATAGCGCTATTTTCCCCAGGAAAACTGGCTTGTGCTTGAAGTGCGGATGCATCTCTGCATTTTATCTTGCACTCCACTCACGAATAAATTTGATTAGTTGGTTAGTAACAGCAATGTCTGATTGAATTGCTTAAGTTGTTTGTATTCGCGTCAACTTTGGAAACGATCATGTCTCGTATCAAAATTGTCTAAGACCTATTATATGGTCAAGCCTCACGGTCAATTAGTATTGGTAAGCTCAATGCATTACTGCACTTACACACCCAACCTATCAACGTCGTAGTCTTCGACGGACCTTCAGAGGGGTTAAACCCCTAGGGAAATCTAATCTTGAGGTGGGCTTCCCGCTTAGATGCTTTCAGCGGTTATCCCGTCCGTATGTAGCTACCCGGCTATGCCATTGGTATGACAACCGGACCACCAGAGATACGTCCACTTCGGTCCTCTCGTACTAGAAGCAGCTCCTCTCAAATTTCCAACGCCCACGGCAGATAGGGACCGAACTGTCTCACGACGTTCTGAACCCAACTCGCGTACCACTTTAAATGGCGAACAGCCATACCCTTGGGACCGACTACAGCCCCAGGATGTGATGAGTCGACATCGAGGTGCCAAACTCCGCCGTCGATATGAACTCTTGGGCGGAATCAGCCTGTTATCCCCGGAGTACCTTTTATCCGTTGAGCGATGGCCTTTCCATACAGAACCACCGGATCACTAAAACCTACTTTCGTACCTGCTCGACGTGTCTGTCTCGCAGTCAAGCACCCTTTTGCTTTTGCACTCAATAGCCCGATTTCCGACCGGGCTGAGGGTACCTTCGTACTCCTCCGTTACTCTTTCGGAGGAGACCGCCCCAGTCAAACTACCTACCATACAATGTCCTTAATCCAGATGATGGATCTAAGTTAGAATTCCAAAACTTTCAGGGTGGTATTTCAAGGATGGCTCCACTAAAACTAGCGTCTTAGCTTCAAAGCCTCCCACCTATCCTGCACAAAAAGATTCAAAATCCACTGTAAAGCTATAGTAAAGGTTCACGGGGTCTTTCCGTCTTGCCGCGGGTACACCGCATCTTCACGGCGATTTCAATTTCACTGAGTCTCGGGTGGAGACAGCCTGGCCGTCATTGCGCCATTCGTGCAGGTCGGAACTTACCCGACAAGGAATTTCGCTACCTTAGGACCGTTATAGTTACGGCCGCCGTTTACTGGGGCTTCGATCAAGAGCTTCGCTTACGCTAACCCCATCAATTAACCTTCCAGCACCGGGCAGGCGTCAGACCCTATACGTCCACTTTCGTGTTTGCAGAGTCCTGTGTTTTTGATAAACAGTTGCAGCCAGCTTTTCACTGCGACCCTCCTCAGCTTACTGCGTAAAGCATTCACCAAGGAAGGTGTACCTTCTCCCGAAGTTACGGTACGATTTTGCCGAGTTCCTTCACCCGAGTTCTCTCAAGCGCCTTAGAATTCTCATCCCAACCACCAGTGTCGGTTTGGGGTACGGTTCTCATATCACTATAGCTTAGAAGCTTTTCTTGGAAGCATAGCATCAACCACTCCGGAGGTCGTAACCTCCTCGCATTCACATCTCAGCATTGAGATCCCGGATTTGCCTAAGATCTCTGCCTACCTGCTTACACTGGTATACCAATCACCAGCTGGTCTAGCTTTCTCCGTCCCTCCATCGCATGATACGAGAGTTCAGGAATATTAACCTGATTCCCATCGACTACGCATCTCTGCCTCGTCTTAGGGGCCGACTCACCCTGCTCCGATTAACGTTGAACAGGAAACCTTGGTCTTTCGGCGTGCGTGTCTTTCACACGCATTAACGTTACTTATGTCAGCATTCGCACTTCTGATACCTCCAACGGCTCTTACGAGTCCATCTTCACAGGCTTACAGAAC
>NZ_QEWR01000018.1 GCF_003121925.1 Ignatzschineria indica
CACCTTCGCACAACCACTAAATCAGTTGGTACATCTGGTGCTGTCGTATCTGGTGCAGTTACCTCACCTGGTTTTGATTCATTTCCTGAATCATCTTTTAACACAACGTCTAGCTCTTCCCCATTCGTTAATGGCGGATCTAACTTAATGTCAAAGTTTCCATCAGCATCAACTTCGCCTTCGGCAATGACCTTACCGTCAGCATCTTTAATGATTACGTCAGCATTTGGTTCACCTTTACCACTAACGTTAGTACCATCTTCGGAAACCACTAAATCAGTTGGTACATCTGGTGCTGTCGTATCTGGTGCAGTTACCTCACCTGGTTTTGATTCATTTCCTGAATCATCTTTTAACACAACGTCTAGCTCTTCCCCATTCGTTAATGGCGGATCTAACTTAATGTCAAAATTTCCATCAGCATCAACTTCGCCTTCAGCAATAATATTGCCATCAGCATCTTTAATGATTACGTTAGCATTAGGTTCACCCTTACCACTAACGTTAGCTCCATCTTCTGAAATTACTAAATCAGTTGGTACATCTGGTGCTGTCGTATCTGGCGCAGTTACCTCGCCTGGTTCTGATTCATTTCCTGAATCATCTTTTAACACGACTTCTAGCTCTTCACCATTCGTTAATGGCGGATCTAACTTAATGCCAAAGTTTCCATCAGCATCAACTTCGCCTTCGGCAATGACCTTACCGTCAGCATCTTTAATGATTACGTCAGCATTTGGTTCACCTTTACCACTAACGTTAGTACCATCTTCGGAAACCACTAAATCAGTTGGTACATCTGGTGCTGTCGTATCTGGTGCAGTTACCTCACCTGGTTTTGATTCATTTCCTGAAWWCTYTCYGTCACTATCACT
>NZ_QEWR01000019.1 GCF_003121925.1 Ignatzschineria indica
CTAAAGTTAAACCTTGATCATTCAGCACAACCTTATCGCCGACTTTCACGCCATCGTTATTCACAACAGTCTGACCAGTCGTCACTGAACCTGTCTCACCAAGATCGATCTTTTCAGCAAGTTTAACATCGAGAGATTTAAGCACTCCCGCATCATCAACATCAGCAACAACACCGATATTCTTATCCGTTAACTTGCCTTCTGCGCCCCCTTTAAGGTTAACAACTTCCCCTAACTTGACGCCACCTTTAACATCAGCATCATCTCCTGCAAATTTAAGACCACCCTCAACAACACCTTTTAGGTTATTGTCGATATTGGTTAATGCCTCACCTACGTTATCAGCCTTTTGACCACCCACTTCATAACTAGGCGCTTTGATAGAGCCATCTGCATTTACTTCAGCGCCACCACCTAAGGCATCCGTCACTCCTTTCAGCTGTGACACGTTTACAGCATCCGTATCCACCTTACCTGCGGTAACACCTGCTAAAGTACGTGTTCCTTCACCATTTGAAAAATCAAAAGTAGGAGCATCTTTCGCAAGCTCGTTATTAATGACGATCTTATCGCCCTCAAGCTTCACAAGACCTGCTTTACCAGTATTGATATTGGTGATCTTTTCATCTCGCTCTTTTAATTGCGCCATGTTAACAGCGTCATTATCGTCCGCACCGTTAGCAACGCCGGTAATTTTCTTGTTACCCGCATTGATACCATTTTTCGTAATACTTGGAGCGCCATTACCTAAAGTTAAACCTTGATCATTCAGCACAACCTTATCGCCGACTTTCACGCCATCGTTATTCACAACAGTCTGACCAGTCGTCACTGAACCTGTCTCACCAAGATCGATCTTTTCAGCAAGTTTAACATCGAGAGATTTAAGCACTCCCGCATCATCAACATCAGCAACAACACCGATATTCTTATCCGTTAACTTGCCTTCTGCGCCCCCTTTAAGGTTAACAACTTCCCCTAACTTGACGCCACCTTTAACATCAGCATCATCTCCTGCAAATTTAAGACCACCCTCAACAACACCTTTTAGGTTATTGTCGATATTGGTTAATGCCTCACCTACGTTATCAGCCTTTTGACCACCCACTTCATAACTAGGCGCTTTGATAGAGCCATCTTCTTTTACTTCA
>NZ_QEWR01000020.1 GCF_003121925.1 Ignatzschineria indica
TGCTAATGCGTTAGGCGGTAGTGCGAAGCTTGATGAAGATGGTCAATTAACGGGGGTTAATTTCCAAGAGGCTTTAGGGGCTGATAATCCGATTAAAGATGTGAATGCTGGTTTTGCTCATGTCAAAGGTGAATTGGATACAACGAATCAAAACGTTACAAATGTCACAACGGCATTAGGAGGCTTAGAGACCGATGGCAGTTGGAAATTAGCGCTAGGTAAAGAAGGCAGTACAACAGTGAATAATGTTAAAGATGCCTTTAAGAATATTGATGATCGTGTAATAGATAATAGCCAGAGTATTACTAATATTGAGAATAAGGTCTCAACGGGAAGCTTGGGCTTACTGCAATTATCAGCCGACAAGCACTCATTAGTGATTGATAATAAAGTCGCAAATGTTGCAGATACTTTCACACTTGCGAAGAAAGAGGGTGAAGGTCGTACCTTAACAGGCGTTAAAGCTGGAAAGATTGCCGATAATTCAACTGATGCCATCAATGGTTCACAGCTTTATGCGGCTAATTTAAATGTTGCTAATGCGTTAGGCGGTAGTGC
>NZ_QEWR01000021.1 GCF_003121925.1 Ignatzschineria indica
ACCACCTCGATCTACGATCTATCCCGAAACAGTGCTCGTTGGAGCAACTGATGAAGCGGGTAACACTTCAGAGAAGACGCCTATAACCGGTGAGAAGGATACAGTTGCACCAGAAGCACCGACAGCAGAGATCGATGAAGAAGGTCTTGTTGTTACAGGTAAGGCAGAGTCAGGCTCTACTGTTGAAGTCACGGATAGCAATGGTGAAGTGATTGGTAGCGGCACTGCAAATGAACAAGGGGAGTATGAAATCACACTTGATCGCCCAGTGACGGATGGTGAAACAGTCGATGTTACGGCAACTGATGAAGCGGGTAACACTTCAGAGAAGACGCCTATAACCGGTGAGAAGGATACGGTTGCACCAGAAGCACCGACAGCAGAGATCGATGAAGAAGGTCTTGTTGTTACAGGTAAGGCAGAGTCAGGCTCTACTGTTGAAGTCACGGATAGCAATGGTGAAGTGATTGGTAGCGGCACTGCAAATGAACAAGGGGAGTATGAAATCACACTTGATCGKCCAGKGACGAATGTAGATATAGTCG
>NZ_QEWR01000022.1 GCF_003121925.1 Ignatzschineria indica
AATCTGAGCCAGGATCAAACTCTTCAGTTTAATCTCTATAATGTTTAAATCTTTCGATCTAACCATGTAACTTACGTTACTGCTCAATTACTGCTTCTATTTCCATTATAAAAAAATAGATGCTGGAATTGTTTGGTTAGACTTCTATTCTTTTGCTCTCGCAAACAAATACAAGCCCCCATACAAACTTACTTAAGATTAATTTGTTAAAGAACTTTAGGGTTAAAGTGAATCAAACTTGAATCTCTTACCACCCTAAGCAGACGAACTATATTACAGAAGTGATTCGCTCGTGTCAACTTTATTTTTGACCTCTTTTTAAGCACTGATTCAATTTAAAGACTACTAAAAACTGAACTTAAACTTTAAAGAGAGAAGCAAAGAAACTACTAGAGAACTGGGCTTCTACCGAATCATCTTCAACGTTGCCGTCTGAATGAGTGGTGTATCTTACCCCTTTCATTTTTATTTGCAACTCTTTTTGATTSTTTTTTRTDWMTCTA